>CAYXQY010000011.1:604-42675 GCA_964466525.1 uncultured Planctomycetia bacterium | reverse complement strand
ATCTCTTCCCCCCTGAAGACGTCAAACATGTCCACGTCTTCCAGTTCACCGGGACCGGCCGTTTTGATGGTTTCTTTGAGTGTTTTCCAGGGGACCTCCTCGTCCATGATGAAGGAGAGGTCTTTCGGAGACGGCGGATAACGGGAGAATGGCGTGTACCTGTTCACGTGTACGGCACGGCGCTCGAGAATCCGGTAATCCAGCTCGCAGACGAACGGTTCACCCTGTGTGTTCTGCTGTTCGAGCACCGGGGCCGCGATTTTCCCGACGTAGCCGACCGGTTGATGGCCGAGCCAGAGTTCGGCGGCGTAGGAGGCATCCAATAGATCGTGATCGAAGGATTCGTACCGGAGCTCTTCCCGTGTCAGATGCCAGATCAGGGTTTCGACGTCCCCCTTAATTTCCCGGAAGTCATCCTCTCGTATCAGGCCCAGCACATCTTGCTCGTCCGGTGTCTCGTCATCTCGCCAGCGATAGATCCGGGCAATTTCAAACAACTTGAGTTCGGATTTTCCGTACCCGTGGTTCGTGTCAAGGACGTCCAGGAACGATGGAACGAGACTTCGACGGAGCGTTCGTTCCACCTGCCCGTCGGCGTTGAGAATGCCCACCGGCTCATTTCCCGACCAGTACGAGGGGACGGATGACGCCTGCTGATCCCTGATTGGAAACGTCAGTACCTCCCGGTATCCGGCGCCTGACAGCAGCCGTCGTGCCCGGTCCCTTGTGTTCTCTTCCTTTTCCGGGGGGGCATAAGACTGGAGCATTCCGGAGGAAATGGTAATTTCGTCGTAGCCGTAAATCCGTGCGGCTTCTTCGATCAGGTCTTCCTCCCGCTCGATATCCGGACGGAAGGTCGGAATGCGGTAGCGCAGGGCTTCGCCGTCCGTTCCGGCCGGTTCGAACCCGAGTCCCTCGTAGATATCTTTCAGCCGATCCGGTTCGATCTGAATTCCGAGAAGCTCATTTACCCGGGCCGGACGAACGAGCACTTCGTTCTCCGCCGTCTCTTCCGGGTCGAGGTGATTCCGATCGACGTACAGTGGTTCCACCGTTCCTCCGGCCACCTCCTGTATAAGGTACGCGGCGCGTCGAGAGGCCAGTTCCACATTGCGGGGATCAGGACCGCGCTCGAACCGGTAGGAGGATTCCGTCGATACACCGAGCTCTCGGCTCGTCCGCCGGACGTCAACCGGGTCAAACAGTGCGCTTTCAATGATGAGATCCGTTGTACCGGCATGCACTTCCGTCATTTCACCCCCGATGATTCCGGCAATTGCAACCGGACCGGAGGCGTCCGCAATCACAAGCATGTCCTCCGTCAGCTCGTACGTTTCCCCGTTCAGGGCCCTGATTTCTTCGTTCTCCCTCGCCTCACGCACACGAATCTTTCCTTCATCAAGCAGGTCCAGGTCAAATGCATGCAGCGGCTGACCAAGCTCAAACAGCACGTAGTTCGTGACGTCCACGACATTATTTACGGATTGCAGCCCCATGGATTCAATTCGTTCCGTCAGCCAGCCCGGCGAGGGCCCCACGTCCACGTCCCGGACGACCCGGGCGGTATACCGCGGACAGTTTTCCCGGTCCTCCACAGCGACATCGGCATGATCCAGGTTGCCGGTTCGTTCCGCCGGGATCTCCACGTCCGGCAGTTCGAGCCGGGAACCGGTCAGCACACTCAGTTCCCGGGCCACCCCGATGTAGTTGTTGCAGTCGTTTCGATTTGCCGTGACCTCCAGGTCGAACACCGGATGGCCGGTATCATCCTCCTGGATTCCCTCCACGTTTAACCCCGCCATCGTCAGCCGGGAAGCGGCCTCTTCCGGCGAAAGGTTGCAGTCACAGTATTCGGTCAACCAGTCGTAGTTGATGAGCATCGGTCCGGTTGTTCAAAACTTATTCAGGCACAAATCCGTTTGAACGCCTCGTCCTTCATCCATCGAAAACGCAAGTTCTGGAGCAAAAGTGGAGGAGTGTGGTTACGTAAACTGCTTCAGAAAATCCTCGTGGTTTTCCGTGTAGAGTCGAATGTCGTCAATATTTCGTCGTAACATGTCGATACGTTCCACCCCGAGTCCAAACGCGAATCCGTCCCAGCGGTCCGGGTTGTACGACACGGATTCGAACACGTGCGGATGAACCATCCCGCAGCCCAGCACTTCCAGCCATCCGTCGCCCCCACAGACCGAACATCCATCGCCGCCGCAGCGGAAACAGGAAATGTCGACTTCCGCGCTGGGTTCCGTGAACGGAAAATACGAGGGTCGGAAACGCATGTCGATATCGTTTCCGAACAGGGTGCGGCAGAAAATACTGAGAGTTCCTTTCAAATCCCCCATGTTCACCGTTTCGTCCACGAGCAGCCCTTCCACCTGGTGAAACATCTGGTGGTGGCTTTTGTCAATTTCGTCCGGTCGATAGACCTTTCCCGGAACGACACTCCGAACAGGGGGGACCGTATTCTGCATGATGCGAACCTGCATTGGCGAAGTATGGCTTCGGAGGAGCCGGGTTCGTTGTTCAAGGTAGTAATTGTCAAATGCCTCCCGTGCGGGGTGATCCAGGGGAATGTTCAGCGCCTCGAAGTTATTGAATTCCGTTTCAACCTCCGGTCCGCGCTGAATCCGGAACCCGAGTCGTCCGAACAGTTCACAGATTTCGTTGAGGGTCTCGTAAAGGGGATGAAGGCTACCGATTACCGGTCGTTCCCCCGGTTCCGTAATGTCGACGAAGACCGATCCGGCGGATGCGTCGTCCCGGGTCTCCAGCTCCGCTTCGAGCTGTCCGACCTTCTCTTCCAACTGCTGTTTCACCTCGTTCATGGTTCGTCCTGCCTCCGGACGCTTCTCCTCCGGTAGGTCACCGATTCGGGACGAGAACTCGCGCAACCTCCCCTCCGACCCCAGGTATTTCTTGCGTTTGTTGTTCAGTTCCACTAAGGAGTCACACGCCTGCAGGGCCTCCGTCGCTTCCTGCTGCAGCTGCTTGAGTTCATCCACGAATGACATGGCCGAGCTTCACGGTTAAGAAGGAATGGAGGATCAGAAATGGTGAAAATATGAGACCCGCCACAGGCAGAAGGCGATTGGGAGAACCGAAAGCTGGCGGATCAGGAGTTACGATCCAACCGCAAGTTCGACGAGTTCATCAAACGCTTCCGGATCGCGCACGGCGATTTCAGCGAGGTGCTTACGGTTCAGTTCGACATCGTTTTCCTTTAAGCCATGAATAAACGCATTGTATTTCGTGCCGCGCTGCCGGCAGGCCGCGTTGATTCGTGTGATCCAGAGTTTGCGGAACTCGCGCTTCTTCCGCTTTCGATCCCGGTACGCGTGTTCGCGTGCTTTCTGGACGGACTGTTTCGCCATACGAAACAGTTTTCCGGTGGAGCCCCAGTATCCTTTGGCCTCCTTGAGCACCTTTTTTCGTCGTTTTTTTGCTGGTTTTGGGTTGCTGGCTCGTGACATGGCTAATTTTTATAGCTGTCGTAACAAACGCTTCCACTTTTTCGCCTGATCTCCCTCTTCCACCTTTTTCTTACGGAGATGTCGTTTCCGCTTGGATGTTTTTTTTGTGTTGAGGTGGTTTTTCCCTTCTTTTTTTCGAAGGACTTTTCCATTTGCCGACACCTTCAGTCGTTTGTCGGCCCCTTTGTGTGTTTTTTCTCTGGTCATGATAAGCGCAGGGATAAAAAAATATACAAAAGGTATTAATTTAGACTGTAATTATTTTAAGCTAAACTATTCATTACTTTCAAGCGATTTCCCTGCAAACCCGAGGTTGCCCCTGACGGAGACAAGCGATCATGACGGTTGGAATGGTTTCAAAACTTCAATGAATGCTTTTCCAATGCTCTGAAGATTGTAATTATCGGTTGATATCTTATAATCAATGGAGTATTGAATGTTTCGTCCGTCTTTTTCTACAGGACTGACGTTTTTTTCATTTCTTTCTGGAGCAGCAACCATGGCAGACGACACCGAGCTGGAAGAGATCGAGGAGGAAACCGCTGACACGGAGGGGCCCACCGCGGAAGATCAGGAAGACGAGATGCTGGTCGGCATTGACGTGGGAACGCAGAATACGGTGGGGTTGTTTTCGGACGGCGATTCCAAAGTTGTGAAGGAATACTCGAGCATCGTCGGGTTCCCGAAAAACGACCTATCCCGACAAAAACTGGAGGAGATCCTCGGCCGGCCGGTTGCATTCGACGAGGAGGTGTATGACACGAACATCGTCCAGAACATCGAACTCCGCTGGCCGCTAAAGACGTTTGACGACCAGTACGACCGTGAAGAAGAAGGACTGAGTGAAGAGGATCGAGAAACCCTGAACACGGTGGTGCAACGGGTACTAAACGAAGATGAGATCAAGGATAACCTGGAGGACACACCGTACCTCCGGATTGCCATCGCCACGCCGTCCACGACGGCACTGGAATACAACCAGAACCTGATCGATTTTGCCCGTCGTAACCTGCCGGAGGAAGCCCGACCGTCCTTCCTGATTGAATCCGAGTCCCACTTTGCCGGGTACAAGCTCGCACAGCTGGACGGGGATCTCGCCCGCGAAGGTGTGATTGTGGTGGACATCGGGGCCGGAACGACGGACTTCCACGTCTACGACGGCAACCCGTCCGATAACACCAACACCCATTCGCTCGCGACGGCCGGTAACGACATTACCGACCGGCTGTTTGACCTGCTTCAGGAATCCGGCTACCAGAACACGTGGCAGGAAGTGGAGAACATCAAGCAGAAGTACGGCCGTATCGAACCCAGCGCGAACCCTCCCCGGCGTGATCCCGAACTTGTCATTTCCGACCTCAGGTACCAGGGCCGGGACAACGTTCGCGCCGACATCGGACCGGAAATGGAAAAAGCCCACCGACCGCTTCTCAAAGCGATTGTCGACGGGTACAAGGACCTGATGAACGAGTACACCGGTCCCCTTCCACAGAACGTGGTACTGGTCGGGAACCAGGGCCAGGTGGACGGCCTGAAAGAAGCGGTTCAGGCAACTCTGAACGAGGAGAAGTTCTCCGTCGACGTTCGCAACCTCGGGGACTTTGACATCTCCGACGCGAACACCTTCGTCGCCGAGGGGGCGCTGGAACGGATCAAGTTCACCCCCTACAAACAGCTTGCTCACTAACATTGATTTATCCCGGTCCCCATCCACATGGAACCTGAAGGCAACCTGGTCGATATTCTCGAATACAGGAAGGGTGTGGATTTCTACAGCTCAACGTACAAACAGTCTTCAGGTCGCAAGTTCGAATCCGAAAAGCTCCGGGAGGATATCCGGGAGGAGTTACACAACTATTCGATTCCCGCCCTCGGAAGCAACAACCCGGCCCGGGACAACGCCGCGGCACTCGGGGAGGTCTTTTTTTACTACCTCCCCGAGTTCGACTCCTCCTCTCTCGTTTCCAGTAAGAGTACGACCGGCCCGGGCCGAACAATGCGTTTGACCGCGGACAGAGCCACCACCCTCGCCTACTGGTACGTGGAAGCGGTTCATAACGAGTGGGACCAGTGTCAGCCGGTGGAGGAAGAACTGATTGAGCGGTTCCTCCGCTACCTGCGGTTTAAGATTAAACAGCGGGTGTATGAAAAGGCCAAAAGCGACAACCTCCAGAAAATTCCTTCGCTGGACGAGAATTTCGAAATTCAGAAGCGAGCCTACCAGTCCCTCGAAGATCTGGAGCGTCGAACCCGTGAACTGGAGGACGAACTGGACGAGCTGGAAGAGGAATACGATGAGGTTCAGGAACAGCTCGAACAATCGGAGGAAAACTCCTCGCTCCTGACACGGTTATTCTCCCCCTTCAACAGGAACAAACTGCAGCAGAAAGCGGTGGATCTAAAGAAAACACTACACCGAAAACGCAAGGAAATGAAGACCCTCAGGAATATCCTGAATGTTCCGAAGGAGTTCCCGGCACTTCGAAAATGGGTCCGTGAACGGAAAAGCCGGTTTGAAGCGGCGAAAAACCGAAATGAGTTTGAACGGACGGTGGAGAAGATTCAGGAGCAGCGGGAAAAACAGCAGGGCCTCACGGCACTGCAGCCGGGGGAGTTCCGGAACATGCTTGAGGGCGCCATGGAAGGTATCGCAGTGGCGGCGCCCGGCGGGGAGGCGGAGGAAGGTGAAGAACAGCCTTCCCGTCCCACGTTCCCTCCTTACCTGGAGCTCAAAAACAACTACGAGCAGGAGGACATCCAGCGAATTTTTCAGGCCATCAACAACGACGAACTGGACCTTGGCGACGAGGTGTCCCGAATCCGCAGCATGCTGCTGACCGGCGACGCGCGAGGGGCCATCAAGGAAATTCGTTCCATCATCAAACGACGGCATAATGAACAGTCCTGACCCTCGCTTCGCATACACGGCTGGACCCGTTGAGAACCATGATCAGATCACGGACCTGACGGAACTCGCCGATGCGGAAAATGTCCCGGCGGTCCTCAACCGGTACGTGCCGCTCAGCACCAACCTCCGGAATAAGTTCAAACGCATCCGCGACAGCTACCGCCGCAACCACGACCCCAAACACTTCGGATCGCTGGACCAGCACATCCTTGAGACGGACACGCGTCAGAGCAAGGATTACCGACTCGCTCTCGCCGATCATCTCCGGCAGGTCCTGAGCGCATACGAGAAGCTGAACGACCGCATCATCCTTGTCCCCGGACGGTTTGATCTCTCGCTGAACGAAATGCAGGAATTTAACGAGAAACACGACCTGGGGATCGAGGAGGACCGATTTGCACCCGACCTGTACGAGTTCAGGATCAGTGACGGCGAGACGGTCGAACTATCCGACAAGCCGGAACACCTGCTGGGGATCGGGGGCATAACCGGATTTAACAAGGATTTACCTGACATTATTCAGCGTGCCGACTTCTTTCTCCTTTCCGAAACCAACTGGGAAAAGGCGGCGGAGATCGTCAGTACGGAAACGGACTACCTCGTTTCCGCCGCGGGCATCAGCGGAACGTACGACCATGATCTATACGACGAAGGTTCCTTCGAGGTGTTTAACCAGCAGCTCTCCGGGGACAAGCTCGTGCTGGATCCATGCCCGGATCAGCCCGAGCTGCATCACCTCGCAACGATCACCGGCGGCCGGCCGCTCGTGCACGGAAAGGTCACGTCCTTCGACTGGACCATTCACCTTCTGAAGGATCGGCCGGACAATGACTGCAAATTCTCCGTTCACGTACATGAACGCCGGGAGGAACGTCTCGTCCTTGGTTACAAACCGGGCGAATGGGTGCAGTTGAGTGCTTTAGCGGAGGAAGAAGAGGAAGAACAGGAGGAAGAACCGGACCTTCCCGGCGCGCGAAACGAATCCGGGACCGCGGATCGCCTGAAAGACCTGATTGAAAAACAGGAACCCAACATTCTCGTGCTCGTCAACGACCCGGACGAGTTCGTGGACATCATCCGTATGCGGCTGTTCGACAAGTCGGATCACTTCCATATCTTCGACAACAGCAAGGAGGCCCTCAAACAGTACGATGAACTCGACCCGTCGTTCGTGATCCTCGAGGATCAGGTGCCCCGGTCCGACGGCTTTTTACGGGAACTCAAACTCAAACCGGGCAGCCGATTGGTCTCGGTGATCAAAATCTACGACCATGGACAGGATCCGGAGAAAGAGCCGGTTGACTTCAAGATCTGGGAGGACAACTACCTCGTCGAACCGTTCGAACTGATGGAACTGTTCGCACAGATCGAAGCCGAGCTGGTGCGGTTCCCGGAACGGGAGGAATCCTTCGTGCACCAGCTTCGATTTTCCTTCCGTCCGGACGAGGAAAACGTCGAAGAGGCACTGGGCCTGGGCAACGAACTGATCCGAAACCTGGACCTGAATCGCAGTGATCATCAGGGCCTTCAGGCGACTTACAAAGAACTGCTTAACGCCGCGGTCAGCGAGCAGATCGAACGGGACGAGCCGTCCCCCGTGAACGTCACCTTTCACCTCTCCCGCAAACACCTGACCCTGACCGTCGAAGTGGAAGAGGGTGAATTCATCAAGAGCATATCCGAAAAACTGGGGCCCCTGCCGCAGCTTACCGGCTCGTAACGCTCCGGTTTCCCCGATCCCGTTTCAGTCAGGTTGGCAGGTTCTCCACCAGCACCTTCCGGTTGACGTACAGTTCCTTAGCCGTGTCCAGATCCTCCAATCGTTCTGCCTCTCGCATGATGTCGTCGGTCGACCGGTCGCCGGCGAACGACCGGATCACCCGCTCGGGAAAATGCAGTTCCACCCGATCTTGAACATCCGTCAGGAGGTACAGCGCGTCCCGGAGCAGGGCCCGCTGCAGCATCAGGAAATCCGAGAACGCCTCCCATTTGCCTGACGCGTCGTCGATCCGGTCCTGCACCGCCTGTCGGAACCGGGGGTCCGACGCGTCGCCGTACGCTTCGACCTGGTCGATGAACCAGCTGCGAAGTTCCAGAAGGCCTTCGTCTGCGAACCGAAGTGCTTTTCCGGGCCGGCCACCGCTTATTTTCGCGAGAAACCGGCGACGTTCCGCCTCGAGATCCGTTTCCGCCGCGAGAATCTCCGAAACCTGCTCCGTGGAAAGCGGATGAAACCGGAGGCGCTGACAGCGGGAGCTAATGGTGGCGGGTATCCCTTCCCGGCTGGTGACTGTACAGAGCAGAAGGGTCTGATCCGGCGGTTCCTCCAATGTTTTTAACAACGCGTTCTGGGCGTCTTCAGTAGCCTGATCGAAGTCGGACAGCACGATGGCCCGCCGTGGATCGTCGGATGGTTTCAGGGACAGTTCCTCCCGGAGGGAGCGGACGGGGTCAATGCCGATCGTGCCGGCCCCGGAGGAATCCTCGAACAGCCGCGGCAGCAGCCCGGCCACCGGGGTCGGGTCGTCCGAATTGCGTGTATCCTCGGATAGCTCGGGGTCGATCAGCCAGAACCCGTAGTGCGAGCCGGTCTGCATCTCACGGCAGGACCGGCACGAGCCGCACGGTCCCTCACGGCCCGGATCGTCGCAGAGGTGGGCGGCGGCCGTGGCGAGCGCCGTAAGCCGTTTGCCCACGCCGGACGGCCCCTCCAGGAGCAGGGCATGGGCGCCCGTCGCCGCGTGCAGGTGGCGACGCAGAATGGACACCGGCTCGTCCTGGCCGATGATGTCGTTGAAATCAATCACGGGGCGGTCCGTTGAACGGGGAATCAGGTGTCCAGCGAGGAATGGGTGCCGTCACAGAACGGCTGGTCTTCGGTGTGCTTGCAGCCGCACCACGCGACAGTTTGATTTTCGTCGATCTCCACCTTTACCGGGGACAGCCCCGTTCCTTCGTGCGAACCGTCACAGAACGGCTGGTCGTCGGACCGACCGCACCGACACCACCAGTATTCGCCGGGTTCCATATCCATGACGTACGGGGAATCCTTTGCAATTCTTGGCTCACTCTTTTTGTCACTCATGACGTTATCAATACAAAATGATGAAATCAGTAGGGCGAACTGGAAAATGGCCGGAGCATCGGAGAACCCGGCTTATCTCACAAGATAACCATTCTGCATGCCTTCATCAAGCATTGACCTCTTGAAATCGCAGTGCAACGAATTCCCGCAAAAGTTCAGGACGGCGAGAACGGAGGAGAATTCACCGGACGACATACAGGAGGTAAGCCACAAAAGAGATTTTATTATTCCCGTCGGTCCAGAGAACAAAAAACCGCTCAAACCGGAGCTTCGATTGGTTTTCCCTCGCTTCCCACCAGGGCTGGTTTTGTCTCGACCCTGCTGCCCTGAACGGAGACACAATTTGAACTGCGAAAATGGATCGCTTATTAAATACGCGCAATGAAGCGTTATTTCAATGTATGTTAAGAGGGAACTTGAAATGAAACACCGATTGGAGTGGATGTTTGTCGTCCTTCTGTTAACGCTCGTGGCGTCCGGCGTGTTCGAGGGTGGCGCGGAGGAGGACGAAACGTTTCTCACCGCCGCCGGCAACCCGGCCGAAGGAGCGCTTGAGCCGTTCCTGGGGGAACCGGAATTCGATACGCGGAAACTGTTCGACGGGGGCCGGTTTCCGAACGTCATCGTGGCCGTGAATGGGACCGTGCTTGTCACGTGGGGCGATGAAACGGTCCACGTGCGCCGAAGCGAGGACGGGGGTGAGAGCTGGGGAGACGACATCACGATCGGCAAAGGAGTGCATGGGGGAGGCGTTACTGTTGATGAACGGAACGGGAACGTACTGGCGTTCACGGCGCCGGGCGGAAAAGCCCCTGCGACCTCGTCCACCCTGTACCGGAGCACGGACCACGGCCGGACCTGGACGGCGGAGGAGACCGAATTCCACGAGGACCTGAACGGACACGTACCGTCCCTTCATATGGCCGAACACGGTATCACGCTGCGCCACGGGAAACACCGCGGACGGCTGATACGTCCTGCGAGGGTTCAGCCGGGCAGTCCGTCCGACGCCTACAACACAGCCATCTACAGCGACGACCACGGCGAAACGTGGCACACCGGTGAACCCTTCCCGATGAAGGGCACGGGCGAAGGGGCGGTCGCCGAGCTGTCCGGCGGTCGTATGTACTATAGTTCCCGGAAGCACTGGTTCAAAAAGGTCGCCGATTTCACGCACCGACGCTCGATTGCGTGGAGCAACGACGGCGGTGAAACCTGGATGGACGCCGGTTTCGACACCGAACTGCCGGACGGCCCGCGCTACCGCGGGAAACAGGGACGTGGCGCAAACTACAACGGACATTTCGGAATGATGTGCGGCCTGGTGCGACTGCCGGTCGAGGATCGCGACGTTCTGTTGTACAGCAACGCGGATACCCCGAATCACAAACGGGTACGAATGACCGTCTGGGCAAGCTTCGACGGGGGCAGGACGTGGCCGGTGAAGCGACTGATCCACGGGGGTCCGGGCGCGTATTCCTCCCTTGCCGCCGGACGTCCCGGAACGACCAGCGAAGGGTGGGTTTACCTGTTGTTCGAAGGAGGTGAAAAGCACAAATACGCCGGAGCGAGGATGGCTCGATTCAACCTCGCGTGGCTTCTGCAGGGCGAAACCACGGGGGACGGGGAAGTGCCCGGATGGGTTTCAGGGACGAACGGAAACTGAGTGTGGGTTCAAAGGTATGCATACGATTCAAAGAAACAATACGTTGTTGACGTTTGTGCTCCTTCTATTAACACTCGTGGTGTCCGGCGTGCCCGGGGCCGAGGCGAAGGAGGACGAAACGTTGATCACCGCCGCCGGAAAACCGGCCGAAGGGGCTATAGAACCGTTTCTGGGCGATCCGGAGTTCGATACGCAGCAGATTTTCGAGAGCGGTCGCCTGCCAAACATCGTGGTGACCACCGAGGGGACGGTACTGGCGGTATGGGGAGATCAGCGTCACAGTGATAAACCGATCCAGGTTCGGCGCAGCGAAGACGGTGGAACGAGCTGGGAGCCGAGCATAGATCTCAGGAAGGGGATCAACGGAGGGGGAGCAACGGTGGACGAAACACGAGGGAACGTATTTGTCTTTTTACATACGGAAGGCCATCCTCCACGGTCTCCACAGTTCTCCATGGGATCAATAGAAGTATACCGCAGTGCGGACGACGGCAAATCATGGGAACAGGTGGACGTGAACATTCGTCCGGACAAGAACGGACACGTACCGGCCATGTCCATGGCGGAGCACGGCATCACTCTGCGACATGGATCGAATGCCGGAAGACTGCTGAGACCTGCCCGGGTTTATAACAGGCCCTGGGGCTACAACACAGCCATCTACAGCGACGACGGTGGTGAGACATGGCACACCAGTGACCCGTTTCCTGAGTCGGGAACCGGCGAAGGCGCACTGGCGGAACTCTCCGACGGCACGATCTATTACAATTCACGAAGGCACAGGGCTCCGGATGGGAAGAACCCGCGCCGCCGCTGGGAAGCGTGGAGTGACGACGGCGGCGAAACCTGGGAGGACGCCGGGGTCAACGAGGTACTGCCGGACGGAAGCCAGCACAGGGACTACGGCTGCATGGGCGGGCTCGCCCGTTTGCCCGTTCACGGGAGAGACGTCCTCGTTTTCAGCAACATCGTGTCCTCGGGCGCACGGAAAAACGGTCATGCCTGGGTTAGCTTCGACGGCGGAAAAACGTGGCCGCTGAAAAAGCAGATCGACGCCGGATCATTCGCCTACTCGTCGCTGACGTCCGGTCGTCCCGGCACACCGAGCGAAGGCTGGATTTACCTTCTGTACGAGTCCGGCGGAGCGAAGGTGGCCCGCTTCAACCTCGCCTGGTTGCTGCAGGGAGAGGCCACGGGGGACGGGACGATACCCGGATGGGTTTCCGAAGCAGATGGAAACGGATGACGGTCCCCTTATGTCCCTTCGTAGTTGTCAGTCATTCATGCTTTTCCTCAGCGGGTATCCGTCGTCCTCTTCGGAGAATCTCCTCTACAAATACCAGATGACTGGCTTCCTCCGTGGATATATCGCAAGTCCACGGTTCATGAGCTCTCCGTTTAAAAAAACATCCCCGGAATTTCGTAAGATGTACGTAGTAACAGGAAGATGTCATTGCTCGTCAACAATGCATTCTCATTCCATACATTTATACTCGAAATACCGTGGTAAGCCAAAAAAACAGATGAAGAGTATGTGTCCTCTTCTCGGATGGGGGCAAGAACTGTGATTTCTTATTCCACTGTACACACCCCGTGAAACATTTTGCTTCTCTGACGAATTTCATTTCCGAATACCCGGTCCTGATCGTGCTTGTCGGGGGATTATGCCTTTCCGACCCCCTCACTCCGGCAGCCGGCGCGCAGCGGACCACCGAACCGGAGAGGGAGCAGAATCCGTACGTCCGGGAGCTGAACGACTGGCTAGAATCGAAGCATCCCGTGCATCTACCGGACCGTCCCGGGGGTGGACAGGCGAGGAACATCGCGGACCATGTGCTAAAGCGCGCGTGGGGATTGACGCATTCGAAGTCGGATATTGAGGAAACCGGTCTCAAAACCTGGCACAGGAAGCGCGTACGGAAGGAGATCGACTATCTCCTCGACGTGGCCGAACACTACGACGGCCGTTTAACGGAGGGCGGCATGTGGAACGTGGAACGATTCGCACTTCGGAAGTTTCTTGATGGCCTGTATCGATTTCAGCAGCACGGCCTGTTCTCCGACACCCTCAACAAATGGCTCGAGCGGGCGAGGCTGCCGGTACAGTGGCAGTACAAAAACTACAGATCCATTCCGAATCGGGAGAAGCTGCCGGGATGGGCGGCGCGCGTGGCCGGCGACTATCCCAACAGCGACGCCATGTACGTGCTTGTGATGGGCGCGGCGGGGGAGCTGTACGAGGAGCCGCGCTACCTGGATCGCGCGCATGAATTCGTCGGACATCTCCGGGAGAAGCTGCTGCCGGCAGGGGGATTCCATTACCGGGTTCGCGAGAATGAAATCGCAACCTATCACCGGATTGTCCTCACGTCGCTGGCCCGGTACTGGGGGATCACCGGCGACGACGCCGCACGTGAACTGATCTCCGATACGTTGGACTACTATCCGCTGGCGTACGGGCCGTGGGGGGTGGTCGAGGAGACCCCGTATCCCTGGTACAAGCGGCAGATGGGAGCCGATTCGAGCCCGGTGGGAATGGAGATCGCCGCCCGGATCACGGGCGACGGACGAAACCGGTACCTCGCTGAACGGCTCCGCCGCAACGCCGGTCCCAGCGTGTACGGGGCCGCCTTTCGGAGCAACGACGTCGATCCCGTCCGGCCGGCGGACAACGTGCTGCGGTTCGACGGAAACGTGAACGGGCTACGACTTCGTTCGGGACGCTTTTCATGGGTGAGCACGTTCGGGCACGGGAGTGGAAGGGATGCATTCCTGGGGGCGTCGGTCAACGATCGGAGCGAGCGGGGCCTGTCGAGCCGATCGGCGATGAAGGTGGTCACACCGGAGGTGGGGCTCGACGAGAACGGCCCATACCGTGATCGTGTGGCGTTCATGTCGGGTCCGTCGTTCTCACGTGAGCTGATCGACGGCGGGGACTTCGGCGCGCTTGCCACGTCCTACCGGCTGCACCGGGGGTGGAAGCGGCCGGACGGGATACGGAAGATGAAGCAAACCCTGCCCTGGCGGGCGGAGCAGGTGTGGCTGATGCTTGACGACCGCCTCTTCGGGAGGGTGAGCATCCTCAGTGAGAAGAATCAAACGGCTCAGTTCGTGAGAACCCGAATTCGCGTGGCACCGTATGGGTCGACCCGCCGCTCCGGCACCGGTCGATTCGACAATGGGTCCCTGCGAATACGGGTTCGTGAACATGATTTCCGATCGGTACGCATCGACGAACCGGCACAGATCGGCTACGGGGAGTTTCCCCCGGAACAACTCGGTGACGCGCTTTTATTCGAGCGAACCGGAGGACGGTACGAGGAGGGGGAGAGGCTCGACCTGTCGCTGGAGGTCCGGGCGAAGCAGTCCCCGGAGACGCGGGCGTTCAACATTACGGAGGAGAAGGGTCTGCGGGGGTTCCGCGTTCGGACTAAGGGGACAACGTATTTCGTCGTTTACAACCGGTCGGGCAAATCCAGGCAACTACCTATTGACAGAAACACGAACGACGCGGCGACGCTGTACACAGCCGATTCCGGGGAGGATGGAAAACCGCTGAAGAACGCCCGGAGGACAACCATTGGCCCCGATAAACTGGTCGTCATCCGGTGGAGCAGTTAAGTCAGACGACCTGATGTATTCGATTCGAAACCATGTCGTAGCCGGTTTTTCCCTCGATACATCGCGGCCCGGTCGGCAAGATTCCAATCCGTGCCCCCCCCACCAGACCGTCGTCCCCGATCGTATGGACCAGTAAAGTTCCAGGTTTTGAAAAAGATTGATTGAAATCAGGGTAAATGTTCCTTATATCGGACGGACCCAGAGAATACATTTTTGAGAAGGAAGAGTGGAATTGAACACAATGTGTGGTGGTCCGTTTCAAACTGGTCGAAGCCGTAAAAGAGATCGTTTCTGTCCGTTTGCGGTCATCGTTGCTCTAATGTTTCTCAGTTCAGCGTTACCGGGGGCTCCGGGTTCGGCTGCGGCCGGAGAGTTCCAGTTCAGGATTCACGAAATTGCGCGGCCCGGGGGAAACAGTTTCGGTCAGACGTCTCTGGTTGACCTTGACAGGGATGGAGACCTTGATTTTATTTCAGGACAGAGTCGCGGCGGAAGCTTGTTCTGGTTCGAGCAAAGATCTCCGGAAGACTGGGTGACTCACCGGCTCGGCGAGGGAGCTAAAACGGATGTTGGAGGAATCGCCTTCGACGTCGACGGTGATGGATGGATCGATCAGGTCTCCGGTGGGGTCTGGTATCGAAACCCCGGTCATCCCCGGGAAGCACCGTTCGAACGGTACGAAACAGGGGCGATTCCAACGCATGACAATCTGATCGGGGATGTCGATGGGGATGGACGGGGGGATCTTATTTCCCTGGAAGACGACAGGGGCGTTTTCTGGTACCGAATCCCTGAGGATCCCACCGACTCATGGATCGAGCTAAAGTAATTGGTAAGACGGATCCTCCGTGTCACGGCGGTGTGGCCATAGGGGACCTTGACGGGGACGGGGACAGCGACCTATCCAGGGTGGATCGCTGGTTCGAGAATGTCGACGGAAAGGGAACCAGCTGGGAGGAGCATCGGGCGTTTGAATTTGGCAAAGTTGGGCCATGGGGGCTTCAGACCCGACCCCGGATCGTTGATATTGATCGGGACGGTGATCAGGACCTGGTTCAGGCGGAAGGCGACGTGTTAAATGGACGGGTGGCATGGTTCGAGAACGTGGGAGGGCGGGGCCGGCAGTGGGAAAAACACCTGATCAAATCCCCGGGTCACGATCAGGACTTCCACTCCCTGTGTGTGGCGGATTTTGACGGAGATGGCGACCTTGATGTATTCTCCGGTGGAGGACCGTTAACCAGGGGGGAATTCAAATGGTTTCTCTGGGAAAACCAGGAGGCCGCACGGAACCAGTGGAAAGAACACCTCATTATGACCGGTCATCCGACGCATGAGTCAAGGTGCGGTGACGTGGACGGGGATGGGTATATCGATATCGTTACCAAGCCGTGGAATGGGGATCGACATCTCTTTGTCGAGAACCGCCTCGTAACGGACGGAAACACGTCCGACGCCGGTCGCTGATCCCGAAACGGGTGTTTTTAGGGCTCAAAAAGTAACCCGGGGGGGGTTGATCCGATTTGATGAAAGGCGACTCGTCCTGAAGTAAACAGGTGAATTCAAACGGACTAACGACATCCGGGATCCTATTACTGAGGAGTTGAGATAAATTCGACCACGGGGTTTCTTCGTTCTATTCGTTCAAAAGCGTGTCAATCTCGATCCGGCGATCTTCTCTCTCGGCCGCATCGATGTAGTCGGCGATGTACAGGTCCTCATGCTTTCGACGAAAGGCAATTAATTTTTTCAGTGCCCGTCGAGCCTGTCGAAACGATTTCGTGCCGGGTTCAGGAACGGCCCCGGAATCAAGCGCGGCCAGGAACCGCCTCGCAAGCCGGGCGTGTTCGAGGCCGTATTGCAGAAACTGTACCCGACGTGCGAACACATCGCGGGGGGCGTTCCTGGTTTCGTTCCGGGCCTTTTTCAGGAACGATTCCGCCCGCTCAAATACGTCTTCGGGGTAGGCACGGTGCGCGTGGATGGGATTGTAGAGGTTACCGCCGGGTCGATCCGATGCGTATTCCTCCCAGTAATCGAAGTAGGCTTCCACCGTTTCCGCGGCCGGTCCGAAGGCACTGTAATAGTCGTCCAGTATGCTGTCGATGTCCTGTTCCGGGTGTTCGGCCAGGCGCATGTACATGTAAAACATGGGTCCTTTTGTCGCCCAGTGGCCGATCAGGCTGTCGAAATCGAATCCAACCATCCCGTGTTGATACGCAAACTGAAAAAAGGAGCCGGCCTGCTCCGTGCTCAGGTGCGGCATCACGTAGCCGCCGTGGAAATGGTTTGGACGATAGGCCATGGTCATACCGGTGTCTTTCCAGCCTGTCCACTGCTTTTTCAGCCACTCGTACGCTTTCTTCTTAATGGGGAAATAGACGATCTCCGACTGGCCCCAGGGCACAAATTCCCCGTAAACGTTTTCCGGTAGCGTGATTTCTTCCCGGGGAGCGGGGAGATAATTCCAGTACAGATAGGTGGTCACGTAGACGTCCGGGTTCCGTTTTATCGCCCGCCTGGCAATCGTCTTCCAGAATTTCGCGTATCGATCGGAGACCATCTGCGGCTGCCAGAGGTTTTCGGCAAACGACGGCGGATCGTTCTGGGGACCGTCCCAGGACCGACACTCCTCGCACTGGCAGAAACGGCGTTTGTCCACCCCTCCGAGTCTGAGATTGTTTCCTCCATTCCAGACGTTGTTCAGCAGGTGGTCGTGCAGCCCGGATTCGGAAACGCAGATCGGAACGTGTTTGGGCCGGGTGGATTCCCCCGGCGGGGGGCCTCGTTCACCGTTTTCCCGAAGCATGAACCATTCGGGATGGTCCTCACCGTATTTGTGCCACCAGCCTTTGAACCGGTGACCGACATAAGGCTTCGGCCGGGAATATCCCATCCGATGCCTGCGCAGAAACAGCTCAAGGTCCTCGGCATAGGACTTGACACCTTCCTCTGTGAACGCGAGGCGTTTCAGGTCCTGATTGTACGTATCATCGGACGCCCATTTTATATGCTTCCAGCGCATTCGCCGAAACCGGAACGCCGGCTCAACAACTTCGTCGAGCGGTTCCTCAATTTTCAGGGTCTCCGTCCGGGGGACGTGGGTGCCGAGTTCACCGGGCCACAACCAGCGAACGCCGACATACCGCTGAAGCAGTTCGTACACACCGTACATCGTGCCGGTTTGGGCCCGCCTTGCAAGCGGGTCGTCGTCCGCGTTTTCCTTTCCCAGTACGAATAATCGATGGCCGGATATATACATCCGGAACGCATCCCTGGGAAGTTCGGCCACGTCGATCCCCTCGTTACGTGCAGCACGAGTTTCCCCGACAAACACGTAATGCTTGTACCTATCGTTGAGTTCGGATTCGGACAGCAGGTCGAGCCTCACGCTGGTGGCCGTCTCTACGTGACGCACAAGTTCTTCCGCAGCGTGCCTGGCGACGGGCGTCGGCTCGTTGGAAAGGACCACCGCCGCACGGGGTTCTCCCTCCTCGACCAGCGTCAGGCCGGACACCATCGTGATACACGAAAAAAAGAAGAGAATCGTAATTATACCGAGGAGATTTATGGGGTAGGCCCTGTCTAACACTCGATTCTCAGTTCGCAAACGATTCGGGTGCACGGCATTGACAGATTTCAACTTGATTATGATTCCTCTCGATACCAGTATGTCAATCCTCGAAGTCGAAATGAAATTTCACGGTACAGCAATGATTTTTTTGATTCAAGGTAATTACTAACCTATTTGTGAAGAACAGGAGCGCCGGCATCTCTGCCGGCAAAATAAAGTAGGAACCTTCTTTTCGGAACAAATAGGTGTGCAATTACGATTCAAGAAAGCCCTTCCTTCGTGTGTAAGAGAGGATAAGGTTTCCGGAATATTCTTGAGACCGAGAATAGGACCGCTGGAAAAGGGATTGCAGAAATACATTCCGAAATATTATTGAGATGACAGGGGTATGCCTGTATGGTAAGGTGAAGTATCAGATTAGAAAGAATGGTTTGATGTTCTGTTACGCGTAACTGGTAAAAGATCCGTGAAATACCGGGAACGAAAGCATCCGGGCTCTCGTATTCGGACAAATAATTTTTCCTTCCTCATAGATTTTTGACCGGTTCCTGTTACCAGACATGGGAAGCCCTGTTCACAGGAGATATATTATGCATGCGATTACAGGAGAAACGATCAGTAACGTCCTCGACAGGACCGGTTCTGAAGAAAACGGTTTCTTGCGGAACGGGTGCCGTTTGAATTTCGGACATCATGTTCACGGACAAACGAAATCAGGATGGACTCTGGTGGGGGTGAGCTTTCTGCTCTTCGTACTGACCTGCGGAATCAATTTACGGGCCGGGGAACTCGATCAGTTTGTGCAGCAGAAAACGGAGGCCTTTGACCGGAAACTGAAAACGAAGGAATCGTTCGGCAAGCTCGGTACGGGGTATCGTTTCCAGTTTACTTCTCAAACCTGGAAGGACCGAATGTGGACCCATGACCTCCGGCTGTTTGTACCGCAGGATGCGGAAGGAGACATACCGGTGTTCATGGTGGTGATTGGAGGAGAAGGATCCTGGAAACCCATGAAGATGACCGCACAGTTTACGGAGGGAACCGGATATGCACTCGCTTTGCTGGGGAACGTTCCACGCCAGCCGATGTTCAGTGGCCTCCAGGAGGACAACCTGATCGCTCATACCTTTGTGGAATACCTGGATACCGGGGATACTTCATGGCCTCTTCTTTTTCCCATGACCCGATCCGTTGTGCGGGCAATGGATGCGCTCGATGGGTTTGCAAAGGAGATTTCAGTGGATTCATTTCATGAATACGTCGTGGGTGGGGCTTCGAAACGGGGCTGGACCGCGTGGCTCACGGGAGCGGTGGATGAGCGCGTGTCCGGAATGATTCCAATGGTTTACGATAACCTGAATGTCCCGAAACAGATGCAAAACCAGCTTGATATGTGGGGGAAATATTCCGACAAAATTAAACCGTACACAAAACGAAACATTCCCGAAAGACTCAATTCCGAGCGAGGCCGAAAACTTGTTGAGCTCGTGGACCCGTACTCCTACAGGGATCGATACGAGGTGCCCACACTGATGATCAGCGGGACCAACGACCCGTTCTGGCCGGTAAATTCTGTCAACGTGTTCCTTGATGAATTACAGCATGACGTGCACCAATTATACATACCAAATGCGGGCCACGGGGTCGGCGAGGAATTCTTCAATGTGGCGAACACGATCAAAGCCTTTCTGTTGTATGCGAACGGCGACGTTCCGTTTCCAGTGGTACGCGCGGAAGCGAAACGGAAGGAAGATCAAGTCCGGATCACGTGGTCGTCCAAACGCGAGTCGACTCCCGATCAGGTGAGTCTCTGGGTGGCCCGAAACGATTCGACCGATTACCGCAGGGCCGAGTGGAAACGCAAGAAACTGAATCCCGAGACTGAATCTCACGTGATCCCCTTAACCTCGTCGTCACACCTTGCCTGTTTCCTCAGGTTTTCCTTTACACTGGACGGTCCGTCTTTTCAACTCTCCTCACGTGTTTTTCTCTTCAAAAGTATTCAGTAGGCCGGATTGGCCTCTTCGAACGGTTATAGTCCAGAAGCCGGAAGCGGGAATGCCGGTCCGACGCTCCACTTACATTTGCTTTTGAAAGTTCCGTGCAGGTCAATGTAATTCCTCATTGAACACGAATCCGAAATGGAAACGATGCAGATGTTTCACCGGGCCGTTAGCGGGTTGGCTTTATTCAACTGTCGACGTGTCCTGCACCTCCAGCCTTCGTGGATTGCAACGATCCTGTTCGGTCTTGTTGCCGCCTCCACGGGCACCGCGGATGAACCGATTATCGTCGGGGCGGGGGCGTTTCACAGGCAGGCGCCGAAAAAAACGAGGCTCGTTTCATCGGACAACCTTGGCGTGGAGCCGATGCATGAGGATCAGGCATTGCAAATCAAACGTGCCGATCGGATCACGCTGCAGGTGCACATCCCGGAAGCCGGCCGCTATCACCTGTTTGTCAGCAGCCATGGCAACAAAAATCGCGCATTCAGCGTTGCCGTCAACGACAGTCGCGACAGCCAGACCTTTGGCCGGCGCGACCTGTACTGGGCCCGTGGAGATACCTACAGGCTGCCGGCCGGCAACGTACAAATTACACTCTCCAACATTAGACAACGACCCTACCTCGATGCGTTGCTGCTGACACGCGAACCCCGCCTGCCGGCACGCTTTCTCCCTGAGCCGCCCTCCGAGCTCACCACGCTCGTGGTTGACGCCTCGGATACCCTGCGGGGGCTGGTACGCAACATTTCCATTGCGGGCGAGGACAAACTCGACGTGCCGGTGTATCGGGACTTTGCGCTGAACCTGCGCAGGCCGGTACCCCTCGTCTTCGACGTCGAGGTACCGGAGACCGGTCAATACAACCTGTTCGTGCGGAGTCACGGCAAGTCGGGGCGTGGTTTTCAGGTCGAAGTGAACGGCCAGACCGCCGGCCGCGTCTTCGGCCGGGACGCCATGAAATGGCAATGGGGCGGAATTCATCGCCTCCCGGCCGGCACGGTCGAGATCCGCCTGAAAAACGTCAATCCAAACCCGTACTTCGATGTGCTGGTGTTGACTCAGAAGCAAACCCTGCCCGGAGACGTCATCGATGAACGTGAATTTCCCGACGATCGCAAATTACTTCAGGAGCACCGGATTCCCGGTAGCACGGTGAAATTTGGAGATCTAACCGGTGACGAACGGATGGATTTTGTCGTTCTGGAATCGGATTACTCGCTACAGGCCTACAGTTATTACGGCAAAGAACTCTGGCGGTACGACCGTCCGGAAGGTCCGGACGGGTTGCCCGAGGGTATTGGCTTTGAACCCCCCGGCTCCCTGTGGGATTTCAACAACGATGGCCGGGCCGAAGTCATCCATTGGCGGTGGAAAAACGGCCGGGAGAAACTGGTAATGGCCGACGGACAGACCGGCGAGGTGATTCACTCCAGACCCTGGCCCTCCACGGACTGGCCGCATAATTTCTATAACTTTCGAACCGCCATTGCTCAGCTTACCTCCGGCCGGCCCAACCACCTCATCGTCCTGAGCGACACCGGCGGCACCATCAGCATCACCGCGTACAACCAGAAACTGGAAAAACGATGGCAACACGAAAAACGGCACATCGGAAAGGATCATTACGGTCACTATACGTACCCTGTGGACCTGACCGGGGATGGCGTGGACGAGATCGTCGCCGGCCACGTGGTGCTAAAACCATCCGGCGAAGTGATCCGGGACCACACGGATGCACATGAAAGTCATGATCACCCGGACAGTATGCGCTTCACCGACCTGACCGGTGACAACCGGCCGGAACTGATCGCCGCCCACAGCGACCGTGGCACCGTGGCCATGAACGCCCTGACCGGCGACTATCTCTGGGAACATGCCAGCAAGCACGCACAGCAAATTTCGCTTGGCCGGGTTCTTGAAAACCACCCCGGCCCGCAGATCGCAATTACGGCGCGCAGCTACGGCACCCGAAGCGGCCCGCTCCCGTACCTGTGGGGCGAACTGTACTACTTTACCCCTGAAGGCAAGCTCGTTCATCGCTGGCCCGGCGACCCCCTCGCAGGTAACCCGCAAAGCGTGGTCGGTGATTGGACCGGCACCGGGAAAGACACCCTGTTCTGGCACCGTTTTCGCATGACACGTGAGGGGGAGGGGAAGCTCTACTTTCACAATAAGGTGTATCACATGTTCGATTGCTACGGTAACGGCGCGGAGGAAGTGATCACCGTCGGCTCGTCCAAACGCGGCGCGATACTTCGCATCTGGGGTTCAGGCGAGGCTGAACCCGGACCGGCCAGGCGCGACCCAAAATACGTCCAGGATCATATCGTGAATCACAGCCACTACTGAAATACACGATTCACCGCCAATCAGTCCTGCTGCACATATCCAGATGACGCCATCGGAGAAATAATTCACCACACAGGTAAACACGCTCGAAGTAAACATTTACAAAGTTGATACCGATATATCTTCCTCACCTGATGGGA
The DNA here is from genome assembly GCA_964466525.1 of uncultured Planctomycetia bacterium. Taxonomy (GTDB): domain Bacteria; phylum Planctomycetota; class MHYJ01; order CAYXQY01; family CAYXQY01; genus CAYXQY01. Next base: position 19,856 of record CAYXQY010000011.1, on the reverse strand, counting down.
CCTCTTCATCTCGGAAGACCCACGGAGGTCCGTACCTGCGATATTCCTGCGTCAGGGATCAAAATTGTATTTCGGGAGGGAATACCGTTGTAATAAACAGGCAGCATTTGGTGTTTCGTTCAGCGGAACCGGGAATTGGAAAAATTGTCCTCTTCTCACGATACCGCTCGTTCTGAAGATGAAAATTACAGGACGCATCAAGAATGGTGCACTCTGAGATGCTGAGTAAGCCGATATTACCCCTCGTCCTAACCGTGATGCTGGTGGGCTTCCTCTCCGCGCCGACCGGGGCTGTGGAAAAACGAACGGTGCTTCGTGCATATACGGCCGATCCCACCGAGCTGAATCGGGAGGAGATGCGCAAACGACTGCCCGGGCATGTCCGTGAATGGACCGATCGCTTCGAGGTTCAGGATCCCCGTTTTCAGGGCTGGTCTTTCGACGAGCGCGGGGCGGTGCGTGTCGAGTGGGTTCAGGATCCACTTCCCTCATGGCGCATTGTACAGAGCGGCTCGCAGCAACTGGGGAATTACCTCGCGGACGGGCTCACTTCATCACAACGTACGGCAGTACACGAGCATGGCGTTCGATCCACCATTACCCTCAGGATCCGGGAAAAGCCGGATAAGCCGAGTATCGTACGCAGCCAGTTCAGCGTCCGGGCCGGGGGTGGGGCGAGTGCGGCCCGAATGGACATGCATTTCGACGCCAACGATGCGCTGGATCCTGTGGTGTGGGTGGTGGGCGCTCGAAAGAACGGTCAGCCGGTACGCCACACCGTCGAGGGCGGGGCAGGGGAGTTCCACACGTACGAGCTCATCTATCGCGACGCTCGGATCAACAAAGCGGATCTGCGGATCGACGGCGAGATAGCTGTGGAGAACATGACGCTGTCGACGGATGCGAACGAACGGATCCGCTTCGGTGGAGCGGCTTTCGGAAAGGCCGACTTCGTGGTTCGGAACGTTAAGATCGCGATCCTTGGAAAAGCACCGGTGGCAGCCCCCGAACCGAAGCCGGACCATGAACAAATCGTCCGGGAGCGGAAGCGCGCACTCGAAGTCGCTTCAACGTCCTGGCGAAAGCGGGACGACCCCCGGCGCCGCTTCCTCGCAGTGGATCGGTCCCTCCACGAGGAACTGAAGGGGCTGGAACTGGAGATGGGCCAGGCCAAACATAAAGGGACGGTTCGTTCCAACCGGGAAGCGGCATGGGAACGAAAAGCGAAGCTGAATATCGGGTACGTGCTAAACGTGTTTCGGGATCATCAGGGCCGGTACCGAATGTACTATGAAGTCATGCGGGCCAACGCAAAACGTGCAACGGCCGTCGCGTTCAGCGAGGACGGGGTACACTGGAAAAAACCTGCACTGAACCTTGCGCCCGAGCTGCTCGATCATCCGAACAGCAACCTGATTCGGGTCGACACCCCGGACGATCTTTCCGGAAGGGGAAAAAGAAACGGAAAATGGTATCGCAGCGGTACCGTGTTTTATGACAGGAAGGCAGAGGATACTCAGCATCGCTACAAAATGCTCTGGCGCAATGGCCACGATATTTATGTGGCCTCCTCGGAGGATGGACTTCGTTTTAATACCCGGGGACGAGCGGTAAATCATTACGCGGACACGGCGATGTCCACGTTTCGGGATCCGGTTGAAGGGGGTTTCGTCATCTACGGCAGACACTGGTTCGATCGCGGAGGAAGGCCAACCCGGGCGGACCGCCTTGGCGCGGATGGGCAGCTGCCCGTGCGTCGGGGAATTGCCATGCACCGCACCGAAGATTGGAGCAGGACCCCCTGGCCCGAGGAATCCGTGCAACAGCTCGTCCTCGATCCACTTGACATTTTCCGGGACGGAGGGTGGACGGACGTGTACGTCCCCGGCGTTGTTCCCTATCAGGGACAATATGTGGGAATCCCCTCCGTATATCATCGGCAACCATTGCCGGATCTTTCGGCCACAGGGGGTCCTCTTTATCCGATGTTCATGTACAGCCACGACGGGCGGACGTGGCGATTCCCGGATCGAACACATCCCATCGTCGACCTGGATCCAATGATGCACAAAGCGGGCATCTCCGCACGGGAGGACTTCGGCCAGCTCTATCTCGCCCCGTCCCTCGTGCAGCGCAACGGGGATCTTTACCTGTACGGTTGGTACCGCACCGGGGCACACGGCAAGAACGTGGATCAGCAATTCCACGAACTCTTCTCGATCCGCCGGGATGGCTTCGGGCGCCTCTCGACGGACGGTAAACGCACCGGCACGTGGCGAACCCCGCCCATCCGGATTCCATCGGATGCCGAACGGATGTATGTAAATGCGAACGTGACGGGGGCGCTGCGTGTGGGAGCGAGACCGATCGAGTCGGACGGGCGAAAACCGTTTCTCGAATCCTCAATCGGATGGTCCCGGCCGTTGCGCGGAGACCAAACCGCAGTGGCGATCGACTGGAACGGAACGGTTTCCGAGCTGGCGGGCAGGCTCGTTCACCTGAACATCGAAATCGCCGATGGCGATATCTACAGCTTCTGGTTTGAGTAACCATTTATTCATCGTGGAGGAGCAGGAAGTTCGTCCGGCCGTACAGAAGAACGTGGATCGGTACATCTTCTACCTCCTTCTGTTTGAGCCAACCGTTCCGCGTGCTGGGTCCCGATCACATTCGTTCCAACGTCTGACGGTCTGCGGCTCAATCGAAACGATAAACGCGTACGCCGAACGGCGGCAAGTTGTCCTGTAATCGTCCGTCCCGGATCGTGAGGGGCTTACCCTGCTTACCCTGCAGGACCTCGTGTGCTTCGACCGTATCAGCGAGGCCACGAATCTGAAACTGAATCTGCGTGCGCTCGCGGCGGTTGTTGACCGCCAGCAGCAGGTATCCCTCGCCTTCAACGTGGCGAAGGGTGTATGACACGTCGGGCAGCCCTTTCACCTCTCGCCGGTCGATCTCTTCACCGGCGACCTCACGGATCAGCTCGGGGAACTCCCTGAGGTACTCGACGGACGCGACGTCCCGGTTGCTCCGTACTCTCTGGTCGAGCGCCGGTACAAGCCACCAAGGGCGGAACCGGCTCACCTCCTTCATAACGGGATAGACCACCTGTTTCCTGTGCTCGGGCGTGACGCGCGATATGCGCCAGCCGAGGAATCCACGTGCGCCCTGGGTCAGCGGCGCGAACCACAGGTAGCGCATCTCCCTGAGAGTCGCGCCCCGCCAGTCGCCGCCGATCCGATCAAAGATGCCCGGCATGTAGAGGAAGGAGTGGACATCGGTGTTCCGCACGGCCTCCGCCGCCTTCGCCGCGTCGTAAACCACGTCATACAACGAACCGGTCAGCGGCTCCTCGCCCTTGTGTGTCGGATAGGTATTGGGGACGTGCACGTCCACAAGCGGGGCCAGCGGCTCGTACATGTTCCACCACGCGATCGTCGGCATGACGTAGCCGTCCGGGTCCCGCCTGCGAAGCAGGTCGACGAACCAGCCCAGTTGCCTGTTGGCCCACTTCGCGAACGCGTCGCCGGCCTTTTCTCCGGGGTTGGTTTCGGTCCCGGCACGCTTCTTCCACTTGCTCCAGAGGTGGTTTTCCGGCTCGCCAAACGCCCAGTATCCGAGTACCTGCTCGTGTTCTCCCGTCACGTCGAGCATTGCATTGAGAAAACGTACGACCTCCTTCCGGAAGGCCCGGTCGTGTGCGGCATGTAGCACCTTGCGACCATTGATCTTTACGGGATATAGAACGGCGGCGATATCCTCCTCACGGCACTGCTTGAGATATGTGCGGAGCCGTTCTTTCATCCGCGCCAGTGCATCGGAGGTGAGTTTGCCCTTAACCCTGACATGCTTCAACGCGGTGTTGCCGCCCGATTCCGGGAAGCCGGGGTCTTCCCGAGGCCAGCCAAATACACCCATCGGGAAGAACGGCTCGCCCTGAAACCGCAACGGGGGGATGGACCAATCCTGGGCCGAATCCTCCCGTGTCGCCACGTCCCCGGTCGAAGGGGTCTCGGCTCCGCTCCTCCCGACGGACATGAAAAAAAGCATCACAACCGTCAAACAAACTGTGTACCGGGTTACGCGCCGTCGTTCCATCAGAGAACCTCCTTCCTGAATGAAGAAACCAGGGTCAATGTTGAGGAAAAAAGAGGGAGAAGTTACGAAGGATTGTTCTTTTCATGGGGACGAGTGCACAAGCGTTTTGTATAGGATTTCAGGGGGAAATAAAATGGAGTTACACCCGGAAGGAGATTGCAACGGAAACCGACGTCGATCCTTCTATGGTTTGCAGATTTGTCCCAAAATTGGGCGAGGGATACGAGTCGAAACAGGCCCTGCAGCAAGCTGCGAACGGGAAAAAAGAAGGGACGGAACAAGTTGATCAACGGGATGAACCGCAAGTTCCAGCAAATGCGTAGGTTCAAGCTCGCAAGTACGTCTCCCACCCTCATTGACGTCTCATGTTCCGCTCGGGAATACCTTTAGGCCCTCCTTCGCACCATTACGATCGAAATGTCATCAGGTGAGAGCATAAAGTCGTGACGACATGAGCTCTTGGACGTGAAATATCTCCCGCTTTGTGTTCCGAACCCCTTTCACGTCCACCTCCTGTAGCGTGGTACCCCCCCTCCTAACCTTCCTCAGGAGTCCTTCCATTGAAGCGAACCCATCACGGGGTTAATCGAATTATACATCCACTGAATGCTTTCATGGTCACTGTAAGTACGTCGTTCTCGAATTTGCTTTTGGCTTCCCCGTAGATTACGTCGGATTGACCCGGGTCGAGGTTCTTCGGAACCGACCACCGCCACAGGTTTTGTATGGACCCGTAGTTAAATAAGATGACGTAAATTTCGCCCGTGTCGAGATACTTCGCACGGGCCATAACGGCTTCGTCTGACTCCTCGGGTTCGACAAAGCCCGGGCTGTCGTCACTTCGGCTGATCCGCCGGGGATGTTTCGACGGCACGTCCAACTCCTCACCCTCAGCAAACAGCCGGGGCATCACCTCCTTGAGCATGCTGTTCGATTTACCAACGGCCGCGAACATCTCCGGGTGTTGTCGGTCGTACCCCGGATAATGGTAGTGTACCAGGCCCGGCGCCCTTCCAATCAGCGCAGCGTACGCGTCACTCCATACCGTCGCCGGGTCCACACCGTTGTGGTATCCCGAAACCGGCCAGACTGCCGGTGGATGCGTCTCACCGGTGAATGCCTCCGCGTAATGCACTGTGTTCCGCCATTGTTCCCTGGCCATGGGGAGTTCCGTGTTCGGCATGCCGGCGAAGACGATGTCCATGCCGCGGATGTAGGAGGTGATCTCCCGCCAGTTGTTCAGGTAGATCGAAACCGGATGATCCGGGTCGATTTCCCGCACACGCTCCGCAACTTCCGTCATGTGTGCGGGAGAATAGCCGATCCAGTTGGGCTCGTCATAGAGGTACCAGGTGAGAAGCGCGGGTTCGTCCTTCAACGCCGCCACGTAGCGCTCGATGAACTCCCAATGCTTTTGATCAACCCAGGCTCGCTTGAAGCCCAGAAAGACCTTGAGTCCCGCGGCCTCGGCCCGCTGGAGGAAATCCCGTGCCGTTTCGATAAGCCGCTGAAGATTTTCTTCGCTGAACACCGTTTTCAGTCGTTCTTCGTCGCGACGCATTCTGTACCAATGGGAGGATTCGAAATGATAGGCATGGATCAGCGTATAATTCGCGGGCAGGGTGCGCTCCAGGGAGGTCGGAGCCGTATCGCTGCTATGGTCGCCGGGATCGCGATACGTCCCCAGCGGAACAAAAAGGGCACCGTCCACCTGCAACGTGGCCTCCCGATCCCTGATTTCGTGTTGCACAGTCGGTTCCGAGTGCACGACCACGGCTTCCCGTTTGGCCAGCCTTTCACCACCTTTTCGGAACCGGAGTTCCAGTCTCGTCAACCCGGAATCCAGTGGACGTTTGGGCTTCCAGTTGAACGTTCCCTTCGCGAGTACACCGTTCCCCTGTAGTTTTTCGTAATCGGTGGAGGTGTTCAGTTCGGCGAACTCACCGTCTTCCATCACGACCTCGTCAACATTCTGGCGCATGCGATGGACGTTCACTTCGTCCACTTCGCCGCTCCAGTTCCATTGCCACAGAAGTGTCGGGCGGTGTTCGGTGACGTGCTGGACCCGATCAGTTTTCATGGTGATTGCGTCGGGATCCTCGGTCGGGTCCTCGCTGATTTTGAACTGTTTTCCCATTTCCCCTCCGCGCAGTTTTCCATGGGAACCGTGCACTTCAAGGATCCATCTGTAGCGGCTACCGGGCTGAAGCGATTGACGGGGCCGCCATTCACGATCCAGCGCATGCGTAGTACCACGTTCCACAAGGTTCCCCCGTTCGTCGTAGATCCTGTTTACGTATTTCAGGTCGTTCCAGCGCATTGCCTCGCCCTGCATTTCCCATCTGAACACGGGACGTGTTCGATCGAACGATACGACCGCATCCGTTCCATCCGTCCCATCGGCTTCCAGTTCCAGATCGCCGGGGTTCCATTGCAGAAAACGGTCGGGGGGAGGCGCTTTGTTCAGCGGAACGACGTCCAGATCGCGAAATGCACCGGGCACGCCCTCCACGCGAAGAAACAGTTCGTCCTGATCCATAAATTCCCAGTTGTGCTGGGCGATTAACACCTTTCGTGGAATTTCCATCTCATCTCGGGAGCGTCCCCAGTTGTCCGAGTCGTAATACCACTCGTAATAGGAGTCATCTACGCTCAGCGCGAAATATTGCCAGTTCGCATTTCTGGCGGTCCGACTGCGTGAGAACCGAACCCGTGATTTGTCTTCACCGAGCAAAATGTGCCACACGATATGCCGTATGCGACCGATGCCCATGTCAAACCCGAACCGATGTCCATATGCCCCGTCCTTCGAGCCGCGGACCACCACAAATCCGTTGCTTATTTCTTCGTCGTCCTCATTGCGCAGACTGCTTTCGCGTTTGATCTGAACGGAGAGATGAAACTGCTCGGGCAGATCCCCTTTCCATCGTAACAGGTACGGCTGATTGGCATCCTCATCCCGTTCCGTCTGGCGGACCGTACCGTCCTCCTCGAATTTCCACGTGCCGTTGATCACCTCCCACATGTCGGGCTTTTGGAGTGTGGGCCACACCTTCCCTCCTTCGTCCGCTGCGGCGAGACCCGACGAAATCATTGCTCCCACCAGGGCGAAGAACAGGGTGTACATCCACCGTCCCACAGCACGCTCCCGTGTGGAAGGGACTACCGTCGAAAATGTTGCGGAATGATTCGACCGGCCGAAGGTCATCTTCATGAGTTGACCTCGTATCCGTTGACCTGAGACGTCCACTGTTTAAACGCACGAAGTAAATGTAAACGCAAGTGAAATAATTTTTTCCGTTAAACTGAACGCTGATTCTGTGAAGGATTCACAGGACCCGCCCAAAAATGCGAACGTGGAGTTGTTCCCGTGATATACATTTGATCAGAAACGAGAGGGAAGAATCGAATAAGTTCCCGGTCAGATTGCTGAGTTGGAGGCAGGATTTCTGATAGAGGTGAAAACCTTTGTTCACTTTTACTGGCAGAAACGTTCTTAGGCCTCAAAAACAGCTCGTTCTCAACGCCCGGCTCGGAAAGCTTCGTCTTCATAGTAGGTCCAGGGCCTCCCGCAGGTCCGTCTGCACGGCCTCTATGGATTGCGTGGCGTCCAGGACGGTGGTCCGGTCGGGAAACCGTTCCGCCAGCCGCAGGTATGCCTTCCGCACGGTCCGATGAAAGTCGAGGCCCTTCTCCTCCATCCGATCCGGGTCGTCCGCCAGCCGTTCCAGGCCAACCTCCGCGGGAACGTCCAGGAGAAACGTGTGATCCGGCTGCAGGCCGCCGGTCGCCACCCGTGCCAGCTCCAGCACGTCTTCAAGTCCCACGTCCCCGGCGATGCCCTGATACGCGGCGGTACTGTAATAGTACCTGTCCAGAAGCACCGTGCGTCCCTCCGACAGTGCCGGCCGGACTTTCTCCTCCACAAGCTGCGCGCGGCTCGCCATGTACAGGAACGTCTCGGTGGTCGGCGTCATCTCACGGTGCTCAAGCGATAGTAGTTGTTTGCGGATGGCTTCACCGACGTCCGTGTCGCCCGGATCCCTGAATAGAGTCACCGGCTCGCCCCGTCCGGCCAGGTCATCCCGGAGCCGCCGGGCCTGCGTGGTCTTCCCGCTTCCGTCGGGTCCGTCAATCACAATCAGCCGGGGTTGCTCGGTCACGGTTTCAGGCCGTTCATTACATTTTCCTTTGATCCGCGTCGAAAGATTCGAACGCTACTATACCGGATTATTCACACAAAGAAAATCATCGTTGTTGGATGCCGGATACGGTTGTCGGCGCCTGCTGGAAAGGTGCCGCCGGGGCCCCGGAACCTTTCTCGAATTCATTCTATCTTCCGGGAAGCTGCACCTGTGTCGAGTTCCTGTATCCGTTTGATTTGTGGGGCTTTTCGCAGGAGAATGTTACATATCCTGATTGCGCAGAGTCGAGGTATAACGAGTGTATTTCATCGACGATTCCCGGGCAATGGACGACCTGACACAGCTGCTTGTACCGAACATCCTGCGGGATCTGGAGAAACGAAATTTGTCCGCCCTGCAGGACATTCTCCACCGCCTTCATCCCTCGGATCTGGCGGATATTCTCCGGGAGCTCCCTCAGGATCGGATGATCGAGCTGCTGGAGTTGATGGAACCCGAAATGATCGCCCGGACGGTGGAGCAGCTGGAACTGATGTATCAAAAACAGATCATACGCGGCCTGGACGCCGATCTTGCGGCGGAGGTGCTGGAAACGATGGCCGCGGACGAACGGGTGGATATCATCAAAGCGGTTTCCGGGGAGGTACGCGAAACGTTGCTTCCCCGAGTTTCGGTGACCGAACGGAACGATATCCGGGAACTTGCCTCCTACGAGGAGGAAACGGCCGGAGCCCTGATGACGTCGGAGTTCGCGTACCTTCCGCAGAGCCTCACCGCCCAGGAGGCGATCGAGCGGGTACGGGAGTTCGCCCGGAAACCCGAACAGATCTACTACCTGTACCTGGTCAACGAAAAAAACCGGCTTACCGGGATCGTCACACTTCGCGACCTGCTGACCTGTCCGGCGGAGACCCGGCTCACCGACATCGCGCAGACGGAACTGGTGGACGTCGACCCGGAGATGGATCAGGAGGAAGTCGCCCGGGTCATCCGGAAGTACGACCTGTTCGCGGTGCCCGTCACGAACGAGTCGGGCGCCCTCGTGGGGATCGTTACGGCCGACGACGTGATGGACGTGCTGGTCGAGGAGGACACGGAGGACATGTACAGGTACGGGGCCGCCGGGGAACCGGTCAACTACCGCATGGAACCGGCGCTCACGATTTTCTGGCAGCGTCTGCCGTGGCTGTTTTTCCTGGTGTTCGCCGGGCTCGTTTCCAGCTACGTGCTTCAGGTCATTGAGCAATATGAAGCGTCCTACGGTGAGCTGTTCGCGATGCTTGTCATGCTGACGCCGATGATGAACGCCTCCGGCGGGAACGCGGGCGTGCAGTCCTCCACCACGGTCGTACGGGGGCTGGCCACCGGGGAACTGTCCGGCACCGACCTCCTTTCCATTGTGTTTAAGGAAATTAAAACGGGCCTGATGCTGGGCGTGGCCCTGGCTGCCATTATGCTTCTGCGCCTGATGATGTTTCCCGACCTTGAGGTCAGCCTGTTCCGGATCGGTACCACGGCGTTTCTTGCCATGATCTTTGCGATTTCGTTTGCCACCACGCTGGGGGCGATCCTGCCGGTCGTTTTTGATCGTTTCGGCATGGACCCGGCGTTAATGTCCGGTCCGTTCATCACAAGCATCGTGGACATCTCCACCATCATCATCTACTTCAGCCTCGCCGCGCTTATTATTTAACAAACTCATCTCTTGATGGAGCACCCTGCATTTACACATGATTGAGGTAGACGCCGTCAGCAAATCGTTCGGTTCCGTGCGGGCCCTGAACGGGGTTTCGTTCCGGGTCGAACCGGGGGAGCGGGTCGGGCTGCTGGGACCGAACGGAGCGGGTAAAACCACCCTGATGCGGATCCTGTCCACCTACCGTTCTCCGGATGACGGCAGTGCACAGATCCACCGGTACGACACGGTAACGGAGAGTCTCGCCGCCCGCCGTCACCTGGGGTATCTCCCCGAATCCGTTCCGCTGTACGAGGACCTCACGGCGGAGGCGCACCTGCGGTACCGCGGCCGGCTAAAACAGATGCAGGGGCGACACCTCGAGGACCGCATCGATACGGTTCTGTCGGCCTGCGGCCTGGACGACCTGGCGTCGCGTCCGGTCTCGGCGCTTTCGAAAGGCTACCGAAAGCGGCTCGGACTGGCCGACGCCCTGCTGTCCGACCCCGCCGTGCTCCTGCTCGACGAGCCCACGGAGGGGCTCGATCCAAATCAGGTCCGGGACACGCGGGACCTGATCGGCTCGCTGAGCGAGACGACCACGCTGCTTCTCTCCACTCACATCCTTGCGGACGTGCGGGCCGTCTGCGATCGGGTGCTCATTCTCGGCGGGGGCAAGTTGCGCTACGACGACGCGGTCGACCCGGCGGACCGTTCCGCCGGGCTTTCGTACCGTGTGACGGTTCAATCTGTATCCGTCGAACTGGAACAGTCGATGAGATCAATTCCGGAGGTCCAGGAAGTGAACCGACGGGACTCCACTGAACATGTAACGTATCATATCGTGGCTTCGTCGGACATCCGGGCCGGGCTGTTCGCGACCTGCTGTGAGCATGACGTTCCGGTGCTCGAATTGACCCGGGAGGGGGAACCGCTGCAGCACATTTTCGCCCGGTACACGGAGGAAGCTGTCTCATGACCGCCCACCCATGCTTCGTTCACCCCCGGGGGACCCGATGAGAACCTCCGCATGGATTACCGCACGCACGTTCAGTTCATACCTGTTCCGCCCGATCGGCTGGTTTCTGACCGCCGGGTTCCTGGTCGTGGCAGGCTGGTATTTCGCCGAAAAGCTGGAAGTCACTGCACACACCCGGCTGATGCGGTCCGTGTTTTACGTCATGGAACACCTGTCCATTCTGATTGTTCCCCTGCTGGCCATGCGCACCATCGCCGGGGAACGGCAGGCCGGCACGCTGGAAACCCTCCTGACCGCCCCGGTCCGGACCGTAGAAGTCGTGGCAGGAAAATTTGCGGGGACGTTTCTGTTCTACCTCTTCCTCCTGTTTTCCACCACGCCGTATGTGGTGATCCTTCGGGCGTACGGATCCGTGGACCCCGGGCCCGTCGTTGCCGGGTACGCAGGTACTGCACTGACCGGCGCCGCATTCCTTGCGCTCGGCCTGTTTCTTTCCGCCCTTTTCGAGCGACAACTGATGGCCGCTCTGTTTACGTTTCTGATCATCTTCGCCCTGTGGCTCACCCCCACGTTCACCCTCGCGATGGACCCCGGTCCGGTGCGGGATCTACTTCAGTACCTGAACTACCGACCGCACCTTGTGCCGTTTCGACAGGGGGTCATTGACACCCGACACATTGTCTATTTCCTGTCGGCGACGGTTCTGTTCCTCGGCGCCGCAACCGGGACGCTCTCGTTTCGCGAACGGGGGATCCGATGAACACCGCACGTGTGCTCCGGCGAACCCTTCCTCCCGTCTTTGGTGTCGTCCTGCTTGCGCTTCTTGTGGTCGGCGGGAACTACCTCTCCACCACCTATTACCAGCGCTGGGACCTGACACGCGATCAATCCCTGTCTCTGTCTTCCGCCACCACCCGCCTGCTGGAGGGCCTGGACGACAGAGTGGTGCTTCGGTTCTTTCCTCTACCCGCCCATATCAGCCGCGGTCCGCACACCCGCCGGAACCGGCGCGCTTTACTGGACCTCCTTCGGCAGTACGCGGCCCGCAGCGAACGGGTCGTCCTGCAGCTCCTGCCTCCCGATCGATTTCCCGAACGGGTCCGGCGGGTGGCCGACCGGTACGGGATCGACGAAACCGCATTGATGCAGCGTGAACCGCTGCTGGTTACGGCCTCCCGCAGCTCCGAATACCGGCTAATCCCGTTTGACGCAATGCGTCCGATACAAACCACCTCCAACGGAAACAATCAACCGGACCGCCCCTCCGTCAACTCCGCCCGTGCCGAACGCTGGGTCACCGCTTCCATCCACGCTCTCGCCCGCTCCCGGCAAATAACCATCGATTTTGTCCGTCCGGAACGTTCGGGTGCCGAATCGGTGGCTTCCGAGCAACCACCGGAGCCGTTCCACACCGTGATTGAACTGCTGGAAAACCGGGAGGGATTCCGGGTCCGCCGCCCCGAACCGTCGTTGTCCACCTCGCTCGGAAGCGGAGATTTGCTCGTGCTTCCCCCGGACGGGGGTCCGTACGACTCCGACGACCTCGGACGCATCCGCACCTATCTGAAGGAAGGAGGAGACCTGATCGTACTGGCCGCACCCGGGTCCCATGAGGGGTTGGCGTCCCTGCTCCGTAAACAGGGCATTAAGCTCACAGACTTCAGTCTTCCTCCCGACTCCACCGATGACCCGGCACGGACGGGCCTGGAAGCCCTGGACTGGTACCGGTCGCATTTCATCACCGATCCTCTGCTTCCGGAACGTCCCCCCCTGTACATGGGTCGGACGCGCGTGGTCGACACGGCTGCTTCGACGTCCGGCCGTCGTGGCCATGTGTTCCTCGGCGTACGGCGAACGCAACGGGATCTGCAGGCACGGGACGGGGACGAGATTCTGCAGCACCTGATTACGGACGAACAGGGCACAGCGCTCCCCGTGGCAGCGGCCTCGGACGCGTCGGAAGTGGATGGCAAGGGAGCGTCGGCGCACCAGGACGCCGCACGTGTCGTCGTTTTCGGGGGCGCGAACTGGGTGACCGATCGGGTTCTCAAGCAGACCCAGAAAACCGCGCCGGACGCCGCCAACGTGCCGCTTTTTCTGAACGCTGTGCGGTGGGGGACGGGCCTGACCGATGAACTCCGTCATATACCGGACCGACGGGCAGGGACCCACATCGTAGTCACCGAACAAAAAGCTGCCGCCATTTTTACTCTGGTCGTGGTGCTGATTCCCGGTTGTGCCGTTCTGCTGGGCATTACGATCTGGTGGCTGCGACGGATGCGGATGTGAGTGTACGCCACAGAAGGTCGAACGAACTGGACCATGACCTACGGTTCGGTTCGTCTCCCGTTTCGGACGGCGATCACAATTGCATCTTACTGACGAAGCGGGGGTTTTTCAGCAGCCTCAAGGAGCATCCCGGTAACTGGATCCGATTTTCGGCTCGTCTTGACTTTATTCTGTGCAGTGTTTTTAATTGATTTCTGGAGTGCACGAGGGTTTGGAAAAACTCCGCTTACGATGAACGGGATCACATCGGAACATTGCTCTCCAATCGATTATTACATTTTTATCCTGAATTTAAGGAGGAATGATTCATGGGAAACCAGCTGACCCGGCGTGAATTTCTGAAATCTTCCGCGGCTGCATCCACGGCGACGATCGCGGCACCGTCCATTCTCTCGGCGCAATCTCCGAACGAAAAGGTTCGCCTTGCGGGAATCGGTGTTGGAGGAAAGGGCTGGACGGACGTCAACAAAGCTTCGAACCACGCGGAGGTGGTCGCGTTCTGTGACGTGGACACCGGCAGCAGCCGGAACGGCTTCGCGAAGGCCGCCAAGAAATGGCCCGACGCCCGGCGTTACTCTGACTTACGGAAGCTTTTCGACGAAGAGAGCAACAACCTCGATGCCGTTACCATCACCACCCCCGACCACATGCACGCCTACGCCACCATGCGTGCGTTGAAAAATGGCATTGCAACGTACACGCAGAAGCCGCTTACCCGGACCATCCACGAGGCACGGGTGTTGAGGAAAACCGCGGAGAAGAACGGGATTTCCACCCAGATGGGAAACCAGCACCACAGCGGCTCGGGATACCGTCAGCTGGTGAAGACCATTCGACAGGGGTACATCGGCAAAGTGAAAAAGGCGCATACGTGGTCGAACCGACCCATCTGGCCGCAGGGCATGAAGCGTCCCGAGGGCTCCGATCCGGTTCCGTCGGAACTTGACTGGGACGTGTGGCTTGGCGTATCACCGAAGCGTCCCTTCAAGAAGGGAGTTTATCATCCGTTCAAGTGGCGGGGATGGTACGCCTTCGGGGCCGGGGCGCTCGGCGACATGGGGTGTCACATCATCGACCCGGTCGTGTGGGCGCTGAAGCTCGGACCGGCGAAATCGGTGTCATACCAGGGACCGGAGCCGATGCCCGAAACCTTTCCGAAATGGGAGATCCTGACCTACAAATTCCCGGGCACGAAATTCACCGCCGGCGACGACTTCACGATGACCTGGTCGGACGGCGGGAAGAAACCGTCCGTCAAGAACTCCCACATTCCCTCCGCCGACGAAGTACCGGGGAACGGATCGATGTTCATTGGAGAAGAAGGAACGCTGCTCTGCAGACACGGGGGCGGTCCGAAACTGTACCCGAAGGAAAAATTCGCGGACGTCGATCTCCCGGACGCAAACGGCCTCGACCACTACAAAGTCTGGATCGACGGCATCCGTAACGGAACGGAACCGAACAGCAGCTTCTCCTACGCCGGTCCCCTGACGGAAACCGTGCTGATGGGCGTGGTGGCCTCGCGCATTGGCGAAGGGAAGACCCTGAAGTGGGACCCGGAAAACCTCCGTTTCACGAACTCGGAGAAAGCAACCTCGTACGTGCGCGACGAATACCGGGACGGGTGGAAGATCAAGGAGTTGTAAACTGCGTCCGTCCTTCCTGCGTGAACTCCTTCTGTACCGGGAATGTCTATCGTGGATGTTCCGGCCCTCCCGCCGGTGGTTGTTCCGCCATTTGACGTGGGATTAACGGGATGGGTGTACCCTGGCTGGGAGGAGGTGCGGTATAAGACGTTGAGGAGACTCAAGTGAGGGGGTGTCTGGTCTGTATATTCGGAGAGCAGACGGCATAAACGTGTTTGCGGAACGAGACAGGGAAGGTCAGCGGAGGGCCGTGTTTTCGTGGACCGAGTTTCGGTTCGGTCGAACGGAAAAAAACCGAAACAATGCCGCCCCGGCTAAGGGTGGGAACCGGGACGGCATGTTCCGGAGAACCCCCAGTTGGTAAGGTCGTCAGATGACGGATTGTGCAGGAAAAAGGGTTTTTCGGTGCGGTGTGTCACCTGCTTTCTCACGGCGAATGAATCCGGAGGGTGGGCATTCGCCGTCAAACAAACGGGCCAGGGATAAAATAGATTTGTACATCATGAAGGTTCCTCGTTCAGTTTGTCCTCGTTTTGTTCCTGACACTTCAGGCACGTGCCGCGAAAGTAGATGGAGAAGTCGTCAATCTCGAACTCTTCGACCTCCTGATCGGGAGGCACGACCTGTTCGAGATCCGGCACGGACACGTCTTTCACCGTCTCGCAGGACGTACACACAAGATGGTGATGATGCTCCGTGTTCGGATCGAACCGGTACTGATCGTCCGGATGGTACACGCGGCGGGCGAGGCCGGTGTCCGTCAGCGACTCAAGAATTCGATAAACCGTCGTCCGCGAGACGCCGGGGATGTCGTCCGTGACGTTGTCGTAAATTTCATCCGCCGTCGGATGGTCGTCGTGCTGCAGGAGCGACGAAAACACCTTTCGCTTCTGCACCGTCAGACGGAGCCCCTCTTCTTTACAGCACTCCTCGAGTTGTTTCATCTTCCGCTCGTGCTCCGTCATCGGTTACCTAATGAAAATGAATTACAATTGTTTTCTTCTACTAACTGATAATAACTGCTTATTGGTATCATTTCAAACTAAGCTTGACAGCGAAGTTTGTGATCGTATAGAATTGTAGTTGTTCGAGAGGGCACGTGGGGCTGCTCACGTGCCCACCTGCGCAGTTACTCGACAATCAACTTACTTTGATTTTTACAAATATACTCAGGAAATCATGACAGAAGAACACAGCACAGAATACGAAGGGAATATCAGCGATTGCCCGGTGGTCTCCGGTCCGGAAAATCCGGGAGCGGAGGAAGCGACGGTTCGTAACAGAGAGTGGTGGCCGGAAAAACTGGACCTGTCCGTGCTCGAGCAGAACTCGCCTCACCTCAATCCGATGGACGAGGACTTTGACTATGCCGAGGCGTTTGAGTCAATCGACTACGAGGGCCTCAAGGCGGACCTTGAAGAGTTAATGACCGCCTCAAAGGATTGGTGGCCCGCCGATTACGGACACTACGGCGGGTTGTTCATTCGCATGGCCTGGCACGCCGCCGGCACGTACCGTGTGGTGGACGGTCGGGGCGGCGCGGGTGGGGGCACGCAGCGGTTCGCACCGTTGAACAGCTGGCCCGACAACGCCAACCTGGACAAGGCCCGCCGGCTGCTCTGGCCGATCAAGAAAAAATACGGCCGGAAACTGTCCTGGGGGGACCTGATCATCCTCGCCGGAAACGTCGCCCTGGAAACGATGGGTTTCGAAACGTTCGGTTTCGGCGGCGGTCGCGTGGACGAATGGGAACCGGAGGACACCTACTGGGGAAACGAAAAGGAATGGCTGACGAACGAAGAGCGGTACAGCGGTGAGGATGAGCTGGAAAAGCCGCTCGGCGCGTCCGAAATCGGCCTGATCTACGTCAACCCCGAAGGTCCGAATGGCGAACCGAAACCGAAGTGGGCCGCATACCGCATTCGACAGACGTTCGGCCGCATGGCGATGAATGATCGAGAAACCTTCGCGCTGATCGCCGGGGGACACACCTTCGGAAAGGTACACGGCGCGGCCGACGACGACGAATACCTCGGACCGGGTCCGGAAGGAGCCCCCATGGAGCTGCAGGGCCTCGGCTGGCAGAATGACTACGGCTCGGGCAAAGGTGGTGAAATGATTACCAGTGGTCTGGAAGGTCCCTGGACGGACAACCCCACGCATTGGGACACGGGATACCTCGACAACCTGCTCGAATACGACTGGGAATTGACGAAAAGTCCCGGCAATGCATATCAGTGGACGCCCAAGAACGAAGAAGCGCAGAACACCGCCCCGGGCGCACACGATCCGGACGAGAAGGTCACCCCGATGATGCTCACGACGGACGTCGCCCTGAAACGGGACCCGGACTTTCGCGAGCTCGCGGAGCATTTTCGTGAGAACCCGGACGAGTTCCAGGAGGCCTTCGCCCGGGCCTGGTTCAAGCTCATCCACCGCGACATGGGTCCGAAGGACCGGTACGTCGGTCCGGAAGTGCCGGAGGAAGACCTGATCTGGCAGGATCCCCTTCCCGACGTCGACCACGAGCTAATCGGGGACGAGGAGATCGCCGAACTGAAGGAGACGCTCCTGAACTCGGAACTGTCCGTTTCGCAGCTGGTGAAGACCGCGTGGGCGGCAGCCTCCACGTACCGGGACAGCGACAAGCGCGGGGGCGCAAACGGCGCCCGTATTCGCCTGAAACCGCACCGGAACTGGGAGGTCAACGAACCGGAACAGCTCGCCTCCGTGCTGGACACGCTTGAAGCAATTCAGGAGGAGTTCAACGATTCCCGCTCCGACGACGTGCGGGTCTCGCTGGCCGACCTGATTGTGCTGGGCGGCTGCGCGGCGGTCGAACAGGCCGCGGCGGATGCCGGGTACGACGTGGAGGTACCGTTCGAACCCGGACGAACCGACGCCACGCAGGAGCAGACCGACGAAGATTCCTTCCAGTGGCTGGAGCCGAAGGCGGACGGGTTCCGCAACTACCTCGGCGACACCTACGACGAACCGGCCGAGGAGCTGCTGGTGGATCGGGCGGAACTGCTGTCCCTGACGGCACCCGAGATGACGGTGCTGGTGGGCGGTATGCGCATGCTGAACGCCAATTACCGGCAGTCACAACTCGGTGTCCTCACGGATGAACCCGGCACGCTAACGAACGATTTCTTCGAAAACCTCCTGGACATGGACTACAAATGGGAACCGGTCTCAGGGGACGAAGAAGTCTTCGAAATCCAGGACCGAGACACGGGCGACGTGAAATGGAAAGCCACCCGCGCGGACCTGGTCTTCGGTTCGAATGCCGAGCTCCGGGCCATTGCTGAAACCTACGCCGCCGACGACGGGGAGGAGAAGTTCGTGCGGGACTTCGCGGACGCCTGGTCGAAAGTGATGAAGCTCGACCGGTTCGACCTTTCGTAATCCGGACCCGCCATCCGATCCGGAATTCCGTGTCTTCCCGCGCACCGCGGGGACACGGCGTTCCGTGTCTCCGAATCCGAACCCGTCGTACGTTCTGTTGCTCCGAAGATATCTGATTCCCTTACAGGGGTCCGGGGCCCTCCCCTCCATCGAGTGTAGAACACAGAACACGCTCCCCTTTCCTCGTGTTTTTTTGGCCCGCTCAGTTGCAGCTGATGCAAGCTCGCCGTCCGAAGTGGTTTCGGTTCTGACACCCCCGTTAAACCCGTGAAACCGGAGCGAGTTCCCTTCTGTTATTGTCCGTTCAAATGTGCAAAAATACCATGTGAATACATTGTTTGTCATTTGACCGAATGGGTTCAAACCTTTTCTTTTGATAAGAGACCTGGCAAACCCTGTTTCCGGTTGATGCTTCCGAGCGTGGTCCGGTTATGAGTAATACCGATGGAAAACACGGCGAATCGAAGCAACCGCAGATCCCCCTGGACCGGACGTCCGACCACATAGAAGCACCCCGAAAGAAAATAGACTGGTTGTTCGAACAGTTACCACAGCTCGTCGAACGGGGGGTCCTGTCGGAAGCTACGGCGGAGGAGATTCGTTCACTGTACCGGCCGTCCTCCAGGCGTTCCTGGGCCGACGTCGTCCTCACCGTCATGAGTGTGCTGGGAGCATTTTTGATCGGTGGAGGGGTGATCCTGCTGGTGGCCCATAACTGGGACACGTTTCCGAAGATTGTAAAATTAACGTGTTCGTTTCTTCCGGTCGCGTTTGGTCTTGGGTTATGCGGGTGGGTTTTCGCAAAACGGAATCCCTCCACGGCGTGGCGGGAGGGAAGTGCCGTCTTTCTTTCCTGTGCGGTGGCGGCAAACATTGCACTCATCGGCCAGATATATCACCTGTCCTCGGGGTTTGATCGATACGTGCTGACGGTGTCATTGTTGATCGTTCCGCTGATTTATTTGATGCGGTCACACCTCACTGCGGCGCTGTACCTGTGCGGCATCCACTC
>CAYXQY010000011.1:0-594 GCA_964466525.1 uncultured Planctomycetia bacterium | reverse complement strand
GGGGAACAAAGAATACGTGAAGAGCCTCGGGGTCTGGGGGCTGTTCGGGCTGTACGTTCCATGGCTGTACCGTACCATTCGTCGGAGGATCGAGCCCGGTCTGCAAAATGTTCAGGTCGGTCTGGCTGCCGTTGGAACGGGCGTGCTTGTCTTTTCCACGACGGCTCCGGGGATCGATGTGCTCTGGGTACAGGTTGCGCTGTCGCTTTCGGTCATATACCTGTTTCTCGGTGAAACATGGCTTCGTACAAGAGCCGAACAACGAAATTTCCTTCGGAGCTATAGCAACCGCACGTGACAATGGCACGGTACGAAACGATAGTCGATGACGGAACGGTCTACGTGGAAAGCGACGGTGATCGGCTTTGGATCGGTGCGGTCGACGACGTGCTCGTGTACCTGAGCATCGCCGTCGTTCTGCTGTGGGTAATTGTCCGGACGTTTTCCATGCGGAACCCCCTGCTGAAGGCGATCGCTGTTGCCCCGGTTTTCTGTGTGACCGGACAGTTGATGTTTGGAGCAACCGGCTCCGTTTATCTCCCGTTTCTCCTGATGAACGGGTACATCCTGCTGCTCGGCGGTGCTTTTATTTAC
>CAYXQY010000010.1:21339-43749 GCA_964466525.1 uncultured Planctomycetia bacterium | reverse complement strand
AGCTCAACAAGAACCTGAAGAAGAGGAACAGCTCAGCGCTAGTGAATTCGATCACGATTTCCTTAAGGTTTATTGGCAGGATCCGTTTATTGGCACGGTTTCTCTTAGTGTCACAAAGGTTCCGGACCCCAAGATGCCTACCGCATATGTAGGTGTCCGACCGAGTGGTAAGCGCCATGAAATTATGATGGGATTCAATCCCAAGTTCTTCCGTTCTCTTTCACCGAAGGAGCGGCAAGGTGTCATTAAACACGAAATGTATCACCTCATTTTTCAACATATCTTTGATAGGGCTGTAGGTGACAAAGAGTATCAGACGCTTTGGAATTGGGGAACGGACTTGGCCATTAACAGCATTATTGGCGAAGAAAACTTGCCGGATGCATGTTTGGTTCCTGGTAAAACGCCCATCAATCCAGAAGATGGAAAAGAAATTGATGGTCCTTATGCTGAATTTATCAAAAATGCTCCAAAGAGTGAGTCAAGCGACTACTACTTTGAAAAGCTTCGTGAAATTCAAGAGGAAGAGAAAAAGAAGAATGGCGGTGATGGCGGTGTATCCGTAGCCGTCGGCAAGGGAATGGATAGCATCGACGACCACGATAAGTGGGATGAGCTTCCAGCAGAGGTCCAGGACCAAATTCGTGATAAGGTCCGAGACATGATGGAAGAAGCTGTGAAAAAGGCAGAACGAACCAACAATTGGGGTTCTGTGCCTTCACACATTCAAGAAGTTATTAAGAAAATCATCAGCCGGGAAGTCGATTGGAAATCCATTCTTAAGTCGTTTATCGGGCGTTGCCGAACGATGGATCGAAAGAGCACCATTAAGAAAATCAATAAGAAAGCACCCTACATCTTTCCGGGTGAAAAGCGCAAGTATGTTGCAACCTTCGCCTGCTTCATTGACCAATCCGGTTCAATGGCTGACGAAGATGTAGCAATGCTTTTCAGCGAATTGGAAGCGTTTGCGCAATATACCGAATTGGATGTGTATCACTTCGATACAGAGGTAGACGAAGATTCGCATACCAAATGGAAGAAGGGTATGCCTTTCCCGCCAGCACACAGGACTCGATGCGGTGGCACGAATTTCCAGGCAGTTGCTGATTTCTGTAACCGCCGAGACAATCGGGGTCGTTGGTCTGGCGTTGTAATGCTCACAGATGGATATGCGCCCACGATGGGACAAATCATGGGAAGCAAGGTCCTGTGGGTTGTTACAGAACACGGAACGATGGATGCTATTCGTCCAGGCGACCTTGCTGTCCAGATGAAATCTGATAAGCAGTTCAAGCGCTACTGATAAACATACAAACATATTTTTCCCTGTCTCCAATAAAACGGTTGGGTTGCAACCCAACCGTTTTTACTTCAAGGTTTCAAGTTACGGAAACAAAATGCAGCAAGGTTATGAAAAAATAACTCTTGGGGAGTATTTCAAACCCGGAGATTTATGTAGCGCCACTTCTTCGTTTTGGGCATATAGGACTTTTGAAGATGCTACAAAGGATACTGCTCCTCTCGAAAAGCCAATTGATATCAAAAAGGATGATATTCTGTTGTTCGTCGACGCCGAACAGCAAGTATCACATACATTTAAAAGCGAAGAAAGCCTGACGATCAATTATGTTACGAAATGGTTATATGAAGAACGATTAGTCTACCTTCGCTTCATTTTCAAGGGAACATTTAGAGAATACCATAGTCATAATCTGAAAAGAGAGCTGGCCAATTCTCTCAATTTTTTTGTACGCAATATGTGTAGAGACCCTGAAAACCGAGAATTAATTCGAAATAAACAAGAATACGATCGTATGTTGACAGGATGATATAACTCATATTCTTGACATGCGCACTATGTGCTACATGTATTCAAAGGTATTACAAAATAAGTTCAAATTTGAGCCACATATGTTATAATGAAAATAGAGGTCGAGATGAGCAAAAACCGCAAAGTCGTAGTCATGCGTGGGCCTTCCGGAAGCGGAAAGAGCACCTACATTCAACAGCATCTCAAAGAGGCTCATGTCTGTTCAGCAGACAAGTTCTTCATTCAAGAGGATGGCTCTTACCAATTCGATAAATCCAGGATTGGTGAGGCACACAAGTGGTGCAAGAAACAATTCAAAAAGGCGTTGAAGGACGCCAAGCCATTAGTCGTGTTGGACAACACCAACACCCAAGTATGGGAATTTTCTCCTTATGTCCAAATGGCAAAAGACTTCGGTTACGAAGTCGAATTCGTTCGTTTGGATACGCCTCCTGGTACAGCAGCTAGCCGTAATGTGCATGGTGTTCCAACGGAAGCTGTATGGCGTATGGCAGCACGAATGGAAGCGCTTCCGGAAGAGTGGGCCTCTAAAGAAACCATTGTTTCGGGCACTGGATAATGACTGAAGAGTATACCGGTAGAGGATACATTGGTCGTAAGTATCGAGTGATCAGAGCACTCGATTTTGCAACTGAAGATCCGGATATGAATGAATCAGTAACGATGTACCCGGGCGTAGAATTAATCATAACCAGCGAAAAAGAGAGAACAGTGCAAACATATGGCCCATCCTTCAAAAGCCTAGGAAAATCCATATTAGAACTTGGTTATATTCGTACTGACGATAATGCAACAGGTCTTTTGCTTATCCTTCCTGCATTTGAAGAAATTCTTGACAAATATTTGATACCAGTAAATTCGCTATAATTTAGTAAGGAAGTCTTATTATGCATAATGTCATCTTAGGCAGGAAGTTGCGAGCAAAAAGAGAATTAAGGTATGGACCTCATTCTCTTCTACAGAAGATTCATGCCGGCGATGAAGTCATCGTGGTAGATCAGTCGTGGTCCCAAATTGCTCCATCTTTGTTGATTTTAGACATCCAGTATCGAGACCCAAACAAAGAAACCGAAGAAATTGAGTATCCAAGCCTTGAAGGCCTTCAAGAGGATTTCGAGATTGTAACTGAAGAATGATCCGCAATCAAATGTGAAATCCATGTCGCCCTATTTGCAAAATGAAGCTACACAATTTAAACCTCATTATTTTGACGAAAAGCGTCGAGATGACATCTTAAAAACAATAAGCAAGAAAAAAGGCAAATTGGTAAAGGTTTGGGTTAAAGAAAGCAGTACGGGTCGTAGCACAATATTAGTGAGATATTCTTACATTCCTCATTGGTCTAAACACAATGACGACCAACCAACAAAAGAATATTTCCTCTTTTTGGAGGCCTCCAAACCACAAAAAGCTAGCTTTATTGAGTATATCGATTTCAAGTTTCTAACCCCAAACCAAAAAACCGATTCTTGGCTCATCCATATGAATGATATATGTGACTTTTTTGAGTTCATTGAATAGAATAAGAACTCTATGAGTACCAAAGATAACAGCCTAGTTCATAACTTAAATGGAAAAATAGGAAAACTGGCAAGAATTTACCTTGCTAAAAGCAATTTGGTTGATTTGATTGTAAAACATAAAGAAATGCAATCTTATAAAGGAAAAGGTTTTGATGTAAAGGAAGAGTATGGGTTATTTCTTGGTGCATATATAGAGCCCACAATAGGCGGCGCTAAGCTTATTAATGTGAAATTTCTTATGCCAGATGAACGAACCAATTTGTGGAGTCTTCGTCCAATTGAAATCCCTGAACTTATTGAATTTGTGACCTAAGCACAAAAACATGTTCAACAAAAATGCATGCGAAGTTATAATCAAGCTATGACTGGACAAAACAACAACACTTCTAGCGTTGCCGAAACCTTTTTAAACATTGCAGTCGCCGTCGCCGTATATACGATATTTGGCGGTATGTCATATGGCTGTTATGCGTTAGCAGCTACCGAAATTCATGCTCTACCTATGATAGGAGTCGGAGCATTTATTGGACTTTGGTGGCTTTGGATTTTCATTCTATTGCCGGTGATGGTGCTTTTTTCGAGTATTCTCGTACAAATGCTTAAGAAAAAAGATGAAGGTTCTGTTTAGGCTTCACCACCTAACAGCCAATTGAATTGGTTTCCTATATAAAATTGGCGCAAAACACAACTATTCATTTGGTTACTAACAAATGGGCGGTAGGTCCGACTGGGTAGGCACCTGCCTTACAAGCAGGATTAGGTGAGTTCGATTCTCACACCGCCCACCAAACATTCTAGAATTTTCAGGTCTAAAAAATTTTCATCTACCCCTTGACACCTCTTTGCGGCGAATTATAGTAGGAGTTGCAATAAAGAGGAAGCCTCACAAGAGAGGCAGGAAGGAGGTGGATATGCTGGCACGAAGAAACAACGGCGGACTTACGAACATCGATAAGTGGGTTGAAGATTTCTTCAACGAACCATTTGGCGGTCTTTTTGGTTCTAGTGCAATCGATAAACAAGAGCCTTGGTCAATCCTCAATCAAGATTTCAGCATGATGAATATTGCTCGTCATCCTGTTCGTTCTACTAAACTGGAAGATGGAACGCTTCAATATCAATTTGATGTTCCGGGTCTTGACAAAGAAGATCTTCAGGTTTCCTACGATGAGGAAATCCTGACCGTTGCTTCGAAACAGGAGCAAAAAGACGAAAACAAGTATGGCAAGCATGAACTCAAATATCAGGTAAGTGCTCCCGGGCTTGATGTTGATTCCATTGACGCAACCTGTGAAAAGGGCGTACTTACCGTTAAGGCCAAAGAGGCCGGCGACAAAAACAAAGTACAGATTGAAGTAAAGTGAGGTAAAAATCAACTACATTCGTGACACTCTATTGTAACGGAAGCAAGAAAAGGGTAGCTTTTTAGCTACCCTTTTCTTGTTCAGTCTCTGTAATTGTGACCGAAGAAGAAGAAGAAGCACTCAAATTTTCTGCCTTTTCAACAGAGTAAAGTACTGTTTGCAGATGCGATTTGATCTCATCAATCTTTTCAAGCTTATCACGCTCTTGTTTATAAAACCTGAGCTGACTTTTAAATGATTCTTTTTCTTTCCGGGGAGGAGAATTTGTTTTTATATACGACATTTCCAAGCTTCCTCGATTAGCCTGAGTGCATGCATTGGTTTATTAAGCAATTCATTCATATCGGAATCAGTCATGCGCATACCCTGAGCTTCGAACATTGGTTTTAGTGTGCTTAAGACATACATTGCTTTAATGCGCTTATATCGATATGTGGCATATTTTGCTGAAAACGAACTGGTTCGAATATCTTTTTTTGGGTTTATCTCCGCATGCATGAGACAACATCCTGTTGTGACCTTTGTTTGAGGCTCAAAGAATTGTATCTGTCGACATATTCTATTCTTTGTCTCCAAATCTTATAACAACGAAGCTGTTCATCAAAAGTAGCATTGACGAGCGAGTCGCTTTTTTCCGAACTCAATATGTTGCCAAAAATGCTTTTTATAGAGTTGTTTGTTCCTTTTTGCATATATGCAGTATATATACACCTTTCTACATTTTGTTTGATTATAAACCACTTCTACTTCTTTCTCGATTTTTTGCTTTTGCTTTTTGTCGAGCGTTTGCCATTTTGCATTTCCCATCTCTGTGGAATGGAAATTCCGTTTAGATGGTCACAATTATGCACCAAGGTATTGTCGGCAAAAAAATTATGATATTTCTCAACTTCAATATCAAAGAGGCAACTTTCATAGAAAATTTCTTTTACATCCTTTACAAATTTAGCCGAATAAGACAATCGTTCATTATTGATGAAGCGTTTTTCTGACTTTCGAAACTCCTCTGGAAGTTTGTAATCCATTGAGGTGGTCACATATTTGCTTATAATAGAAAAGAGCCTTCTAGAAGGGTTTTTATTAAGTCTGATAAACCACCTATCACTCCCTCGAATATATCTGTGGCTTATTTTCGCTTCAAGTTCAAATTTTTCCTCCAACATTTCCTTAAGAAGGAGAACATCTTCCTTTGAAAAACCTTCTGTATGAAATTGAGCATATTGATTTTTAACCAAACAGCCATCATCCATATACCATATAGCCAAAGCTAAATCATTAATATATGGAACTAGTTCTCTTATAGATTTACTTGGAACATAACACATTTGACGCAACAGCTTTGTTTGTTCGGTACTTGATACATATACAGATATATTTCGATGTGATTGTTTATAGCCCGAATAACCATTCTTCAATAAGCCATTGAGAATATCTGCTTTGAAGGCAGCATATTCTTTTTGTTGTTGTCCATGCGAAATTGTTATTTCTCCTCTTTTTGAGATGTGAAGGTCTCCTAATAAACCACCAACAATAACACTTACCTGATCTTTATTGAATAAACCAGCTTCCGCATTTCTCTTTCGATTAAATGGTTTTCGAACAATATATTTTCTTGATAGGTTTTTGGCTTGTGTGTATGAAACTATCGGCTGAGATAATATGTTTTCTACATAAAAACAAGGATGGTCTTCTGTGCATATCAATTGTTTATTTGGGCCTGTGTTTGATGTCTTTATTCTTATCCATTGTTTCTTTTCTTTATTCGGCCGCTTCTTCCAGCCAATAATGTTTGAAAGAATGACATTTTGATTCTCGTCTAAACAATAGACACGACCATCATATCCAGTCTCAACAACTTCTTTTATTGTCTTTTTACCATCTTCTGTTTCAATGATTGAATAACGACCTAAACATTCGTGCTGATATAATCTAGCAGGAAATCCTTCTAAGAGTTTCGTTTTACCAATCAGCTTCCCTTCTTCGTCGAATTCATTCCAACTTGCATATATGCTTTTATGCCGGCTGATAGTATAACCTTGGCCGGGCACAGATAGACAATACTCTACCTCAGTTGCCTTGCCATTTTCCGGAATAGCTGTAAATTCTGGATTGATGTAAAGCTTATATGAAGGAGCGAACTTATATTTCTCTCCATCGTCTTCAAACTCACGGCAAATCAGAATTCTTTTGGTTATTCCTACCTGCGTCGCAGCTAAACCTATACCATCTCCTACAAGGCAAGCTTTAACCATTTTCCATGCAATGTTCATAACTGCATCATATCCCATTGTCTCTGGAACTTCGCTTGCCTTAATGTTTTTGATGTTATTCCAGAGCAGGATTTTATATGGAGCAACATCTGGCAAATTATTTATTTGTAATTGTGTCATGATTTTTCTTGCTATTGAAAGTTTCAATTTCTTCGATGTCATCGTTCGGACCAAGCAAACCAATAAGCCTACCAAGCCTTTCTTGTGCATAAGCTTGTCTTATTGCCGGTCCTTCCTCCCAAGCCGAAATGAATTCTTCTGTTGCGTCTCTAATTTCTTGTGGGTCAAACAGTTCTTTAAAGAATTTCTTACTCATATCCATACGCCAAGTATAGAATGAAATTAATTTCACAATAAACGATTTTTATTTGAAGGCTTTATATGGAACTTGATATAGACTTCTTTTTATCATTTCAAATGCATTTTTAGTTTCTTGATTGATTTTGTCGATTTCCTCATCTACAGCCTGTTGATACTCTTCTTGTGTATTGAAATCCTCTGCACGCTCTTTTAAAGAATCCTGTACAGCACTCATGAGTGCTTCCTTCCATTGGTACTTCTTACCCATACCAACTTTTTCTTCTTCAAAAAGAAAATTCATAAGCTTATTAATGTTAGCCTTACTCATTATAGGTATAAATATGTCAATTGCCGGTATAACAGGTCACAGAAACATCGACCATGCAGCTAATACCGTGAAGGCCGTTCTTCGTGAGAAGTATTATCAATATAATGTAGAGGCTGTTATTTCTGGTATGGCACTTGGATTTGATATGCTTGCGGCAGAAGTTGCAATTGAAGAAAAGATACCGTTGGTAGCCGCAATTCCATTTAATGGCCATACGGAACTATGGCCCTCAAAAGAAAAAGGCAGATTTGTAAGTCTCATTGAACAAGCCTGGAAGGTTCATGTCGTTTCAAAAGGAAAATATGCAATATGGAAACTGCATGCACGAAATCGATTTATAATCAATCGTTCCGATTTCTTATTAGCTTATTGGTCTGGAAGCAAGAGTGGCGGGACGAGGGCAGCACTTAATCTTGCAGAGCAACAGGGAAAGCCTTTTGAGAATCTGTATCATCTGTGCTCCACTCTGCATTCTTCAAGAAATCCTCATGAAGAAAAGTGATTCGTGACTGGTCATTGAAATTCAATAGCACTTGATAATATTGCGACCTGTTTGCGTTTGGCATCAATTTCTTATTAAGACCTGTATGCTCAAAAGCCAATATATCGTCAGGTTCAACTACCTTATCCATTAAGATAAACGAACATTTGAAGTCGTCGCTTTTGTTAAGTTTTGAGAAAATAACTTGATATACAGTCCTACCATGATGCCCATATTCTTCTGTTCTATCGATTGCTTCTGTCAGGTAAACCAGTTCTCTGCCGACATACGATGGCGACTGCGGATCAAGCATATCGCTTGTAATAATTCCTAAACTTCCAGTTTTCATATAATATTAAGTCTAATCCTAGATAGATGTGATTATCTAACGGTAATTATTCTTGCCAAGCAGGAGAAAGCATATGCAAACAAGAGAGGCAGTTGATCTATATCTCAAAGAAGTTGGTAAAAAATACGCAAATGATGTGGCTGTAAAACCAAAATCTCAATCAAAGTTGTTGAAGCTAATTCGTCCCGTTGTCGAACTCTTCAACGATAAGTTTTGGACAGACTACATCACCACCATTGGCAATACCATATGGGTGCCAGACGGTTGGTTGGACAAGGGCACCACTAAAGATCGTCTGAAAACCGTAGCTCACGAAGTAATACACATCAAACAAGCAAATGAACAGACCGCTTTGCTTCACGGCATTCTTTATCTGTTCCCACAGGTGTTGGCTTTGTTTTCATTGCTGGCTTTTCTTGCTATCCCGTTTGGGACAGCTTGGTTATATGCATTGCTCTGCTTGGTTTTCTTGGCACCAATACCTGCACCATTTCGTTACAAGAAAGAGCTTGAAGCTTACAGAGTAACAACATTATTTTTTACACAGGTATGGTCTAGCTCTCCATCGATGATTCGGTGGGCTCATAAAAATATCACAGACAACCTATCAAAAGCAGATTATTATTACTGCTGGCCTTTTCCGTCAAAGATATTGGAAGATTTGACAAATACTTCAAAACTGAAACAGCAGCAATATCAAGAGATATTGGACTTCCTAGAACGACACAATATCAAATAAACACATTGCTACTCTTCTTCTTCCAAATGCTTAAACGGATTCGGCAATCCCGGAACTTCGTCTGCAAAAACACCTGAATACAGATCAAGATAGTGAATGCGAACGGATACCATATGCGCCAGTTTTTCTTTCACTTTTACACTACTACAAGTCCGTCTGTTATGTCCGAGCCCTCTACATCCACTACAAGCCATATTTGAATACTCTTTTTAGTATGAATTTATAGTAGATGAGCCTGCTAAAATTGTAAGCAGCCCGCCTACTATCACATTCCATATCCCATTTAGGATGAGAGTATGTATCTTTTTTACAGAATGGACAAGACGACATAAATTATGATACTTGCATATCTGCCATCAATTTATCAAGAAGGCTATTAGGAAATGAACCATCTTTGCTCTTTTTCGTTTCCAGGAATTCAAAGGCGCTCTGAGCCTTTCCTTCATACATCGCCATCAATGCCGGAAGCCAACCTTGCAGCTCCTTCACTGCAAGCGCATAAGCCTTACGATGCTCCTTTTGAAATGCCGGACTATCCGGATTGGTTAGAGGCGCTTCTTCGTCTGCACGATGCTTTGCTTCCTTGTAAACAACAGATTGACGCTTCAACCATTCATTGAAAGAAACACGCATCTGATCTGCACGATCCTGAATGTGTTCCGGCAACAAAGGCAGTGCATCATCAAGCTTACCAAGCAAAATTAATTCCATCAATGCACGAGGCGACTTCAATGCACTATCCCGCACCTTATTCAAAGCCAGATAACTCGCATTCTTTACTTTGATACGCCGAAACTTGTTATCGCAAACAACGATGCCTTCAAATTGAGTAGGATCGCAGTTATTGACAAAGTCAATCATTTCGTTGAGATTACCAAAACGATATCGCTGCACAATAGGCGTCCGAACATTAATGAATGTCGGGTCAATTTCTTTACCGGTATCGGTTTCCCGAGCACCTAATAGCGTAATTCTATAGTTTTCATATGCAACAACGATACGATTTACCGGTGAAGTAAGCTCAAACATATAGGTCATATGACGCTTCAAATTCTGAAGCGTCCAAGTTTGAAAATCTTTACCGGTAGTTTCTTGACATGCTTTTTCGAAAAGGCTGCGAAAAGTATGTTCATGAAAACCATCGATGGGAAGGTTTGCCTCCGGAACACCACGAGTAGCGACACACCATTCTTGCTTAATATCATCGTAATAAACGATGCAAAGTGTCCCATCAATTTTTTCATAAAAGGCAGTTGCAGGGTGTTCCAAATTTATATCATCGGCTGCTTCTTGCCCATAGTTGAAGAACCGATCAAATGGTCGAGCCAATACAATCGTGTTACCGAGAGGATAACCACGATCCCATTCAGAAAGCTCACTTCCATCTTCCTTTCGCAAAATAAGTCCACGACATTCTTTTGCGATAGGGTCGCTATCTTGTGCTTCGATTTGATCGTAATTGAGAGAGAACTTATAGCTCTTTTCATCTACACGATAGTTGATGCCGTGATCAACTTTTAATGCATTGAGCGAATTCGCCTTAAGGTATTCTTGAACATGAAGCATAATATTATCTTCGTATTAGCTGACCTTTTTGTATATCTTCCAAAATTCTTCAGGAGATTGATGGTGCACCGTTCTTTTTGATATTCGGTATTCAGGTGGGTCATATGTAAGAAATGTTATGATTAATTCTGGTCTGCAAATATGGAAGCCGCTTAAATATTGTCTTACATGCAAAATTAACCGCAAACCAAGTTCTGGTCTGTCGACTGCTTCGATCAAATCTCCTGGTTTCGGTTGCTCCTTCATTTGCTCTTATGTTCATCAATGAAGTCAAGTAGAATTTGTAATCCAAACAACACCCCAAATAATACGCCAAACAAAATAGGGGATACCACAACAAGAATAGGAAAGGTATACATACCATAAAACATATAACCAACTATTGTTGCTAATACGAGCCATATCAACCATGTCAAACTGATTTGCAATCGATCGGCTATTTTCTGTTTCCTAGAAATCGCTCTTTCCTTTCTTCGATATGAAATTGCTGATATCAACAATCAGCAAAAAGGTCCGGAGTCATATCGCCCAGTTCTTCTTCGCAAGGGATCAAGAGGCGACGACCCGAAACTACTCGTGTAGTTTCCAACCGAAGAAGGTCGCAAATACCATATTCGCCTCGTTCGCACGCCTCCACATAAGCTTCATGCAATGCCTCGAACAGATCTCGTTGCGTATCGGTCGTATCTTTCATGGCAAACTCCTTCCGAATCGTTCTAATTTTATTTTCTCAAAAATGAGAGCTATTTTCAACCCATTTTTAGATAAAATTTCTTATGAAATTTCGGAAGGTTATGAAGCCCCCATGTAGCCTTATGTACTACATGTAGTGTAATGACTTACAAGTAGCTGTTTATCATCCGGGATCGATTCTAAATAGTTGCCATCTAATGCTATAAGGCTTTCGCCATCACATATAAGAAACGAATTTGTAGGAATGGTTCGATCTAGCACCATTCCATATTCAGGTGGTTCTTCATCGACCCTTTTAATATCAAATTTACGCTTAGATAAATCACTAGTGTTGGTTAGTTCAGTGTCATTAAATCGAAAACTTTTCACATCTGAAAAGGTGCAAATTAGAGAGCCTGGATTTAAATGCATTCTAACAAGCTGCCCTATTCTTATTTTATCATTTAGTCTAATCACCTTTATGCTCCAACATTGCATCGGAAACAAACAAAATTCTGTCCTCGGTTAAAACAAGATACATATCTTCTTCTTTTCCTCCGTCCTGGATGTCAATATTAATGTTTGCAAAATTCTTCTTGTGTTCTTGTTTAAATTTTCCTAAAGTGTCAACTACCACTCCTTTAAAAACAGAATCTCGATCAACCATAAATGTGTGTATATAATCAAGATATTCTGAGTTTTGAAGTTTAGATAAAAAATCGTCTAAATCTTCATAATATGGCATAGGGCCATCTGCAAAAAATGCAAACATCAAGCCGCTTTCTGTTTCATCTTTCTCTAAAGAATAGGCAGGGACAACCCGTACTGGGTCACCTTTTCGAAATGTCGATTCTGTCATTTATACACCTTCTATGCAGTTTTATTTATTTTGGAACATATTTTGCTCGATGTTCTTCAATTAAAGCATTAATTTTCGGAATAAGATCCAGAGCCCGAGAAGTCATTTCCTCTATACGAAAATCAGCGATTCGTGTATCCGTACAATACACAAGAAAATCTCTTATTTCTTCAAAGACTGGAATGGGGTTTCCCTCATATGTTGGCAGTTCTGCCGGTTCAATATGTGTTTTTCGTGTCCAGTAGGAGTTTGTATCTGGTGCAACAAAGCGCACAAAATTTCGCTTTTCATCTACAACCAATATCGTATCCGGAAGTTCTTCCCATTTTTCTTTATTAACCAAATAATTCGAATAAATGTTTTGACCAATATCCGGATTCTCTTTTGTAAAAGAAAAGAAATGTCCTACATAAGGCTTAAACTTTAAATCTTTCGGTTTTGCCATACTTCTATACTCGCAACAATTTAAAAAACTGATTTTCTGTAATCACAGATTTTCCAAGCTCCCTTGCTTTTATGAGTTTCGTGGTTTCCCGAGCCTGAGAGGGACGATTGCATACAAGATAGTCGCAATTGCGAGTAACTTGATTTTTGAATTTTCCGCCCTTTGCTTCAATTAAGGTTTTATAATATTCTCTCGGCAAAGAAAGTTCACCGGTGATAGCAATACCGGTTCCCTGCAAGATATTTTCAATCTTTATCAGGCGAAGACTTTTTGCACTAACCTTGTACTTTTCTTCTTCGTAAATGACCTCACACTGGCCGTTTTGCAAAGCATCGACAATTAAAACAATACAACCAGCTTTCAAAGGCTCGTTCCAACCAGCCTTTATAGAATGCAATACTGCCATACTACGACTAGTAAAAATTGCCAATCGGCCACGGACTTCATATCCCTGCCCAATCATTTTACTGGCTATTTGTTCTTCATTCTGACTTTCCATTTACTACCTCAGCATTTATGGGGTTAAATTTATCAGCCTTCTGCCGTAATGTGTTTGCAATATTTTCTATCACTTCAGCATAGCTCATAAATGCTTCGGTTTCAATGAAATTTTCCTTTTCCTGGATATCCTGTTTTATATTTGTTGCTATCGATAACAATTCATCGATAACATCAGCCATATTGTCGCAATCTTCAAATTGGGTATTTGAGATTTCTTTGTGGAGATAAAATTTTGGAATCCAGGCCGGATGGCCATCCACAGTTGTTACCTGGGCTCTTGAATTGTCTTCATTTAAGACGAAAACTGCTTCACCAAATTTTTCTCGGGCCAAATCTCTCTTATTCGGAAGGTTTTCAAATCGAGTTGGAATGGTTTCGTGGTTGCGTAATGTGAATATCCTTCCTACGAATGGCTTGTATTTTGGTTCGTCTCTCTTTTTTGCCGGCATTCGGCGTCACCTTCGATGGCTCGGCGTAATTCCTCACCAATTATATGTAGTTGGCCGGAAATTTCTTTCTCAAATGGAGAAATATGTTCTTTTGGTTTCGCATTAAGTTTTTGTTGGATGCTCAACAATTTTTCAAGAGCTGAGCCGAGCAAAGCTTTGTCTGTCTCACCTTGTGATCTTACTTCTTCTCCCAGATGACTGCGTTTAATCCAACCCACATCTCCGCTTGCTGTATACACCTTCACTCTATTTACGCCTTCATCTAACACAAGAACAGCTTGGCCGAGTTGTTTAGGGCGCAGTTTCTTTACATTCTTTTTTCCGTCTGCCCGAGTATGAGGAAATTCCGGACAGCCTTTTGTTCTATAGAGATTATAATATTTGTTGTTTGCTTCTGTTTTACGAAATATCGAAGCTGGAGCTAGAGCCAGACCTGAAGTAGTTGGATCTTTCCCTTTTGGGAGAGGTCTCACAAGAAATGTTCGTCCTACATATGGCTTACTCATTGGACTCTTCCCTTCTATCTTTTTCAAGTATCATAGCTGCACTATAGCAAAGATGCAATTCTCCCAAGTCATGAGTTTGCCTAAAAGCCTCATAAATTTCTTTCTTGCTTTGCCCCATAGCAATTCTATGACGAATATTTTGAATAAGCGGCTCAATATGAGCCTTTTCTTTATCAATATGATGTGGAAGCATGTCTCACTCTCCTTATGTTATTTTCAATCCAATTGTCCCATCTTATAATTGTTTCAACCTTGCTACCTCTGATTACCTTAAAGCACCACCAAGAAATGGGAATATTTCCAAAGGAATGTTCAGCATTGGAAAAGCATTTTACCACAAGTAATACTTCGCCATCGGCCAAAGCTTGCGTTCCCTTTTTAACTTCTTCTGAATATTTGACTTCTATCAAATCTCCGGGCTCAAAGGGTCGTTGAAGATTATTTTTCTTTTTGTTTTCTTTCATTGAGTCTAATGAAGTTTGTTACAAACCAACTATAAGTGTTATAAAATGTATATTTTTCTTCTTTACCAAGAGCACTTAAGTACCATTTGTTTGATAAAGCATTTTCAGCATAGGCTGTTATGATTTTGCAGTCCAAAACAAGAAAAATGTCTCCATATCTGAAATTACGATTGTTTGTTACTGCAGTTGGTCCATGTGAAGGTGTTCTTACCTCAACTATATCTCCGGATTGAAATGGGGGCACCGATTCATATTCATAATCTTTGCTTCTTCTCTTTGTTTCTTCATATTGAGATGGAATTTGGGATGACGGCACTTTTCACCTCTCTAAAGTTTCTTAGAAACCATTCATAAGAATTTGTAGTATGATATGTTTTGTCATTTTTAATATACTTCATTAACCAGAATGTTGACTGCTTCTCTTCCTTGAAATGGTGAATAACGATTTCCCAGTCCACTACAAGCAGAATTTCACCAGTTTTATGATCATCCAAAGATAAAGCAAAACGGTCACTACTATCTTGCGATGGAACAATTTCTAACAACGTCCCGGGTCGAAACGGCGGGGTTTTTTCAAAACCCTTCGTGATTTGATGTTGTGATGTATATAATGGTATCATTTGTTCTTGTTTATTTGACTAGTTTATATCGCTGTCTAAGCATCTGTTTTGTGCCATACACATGAAATAAACCTTCACCACCTAAAAGCTTAATTTTCCAAAAAACCCTATTAACACAATTCGAATCATTTTTTCGTTTGTGCCAATACGCACAAACAAGATATATAGTTTTATTGTCTGGATCTCGTTCTGTATATCCTGTATAACGGAATTTAATCAAATCACCGGCAACAAAAGGAGGCTGCTCCGGCATGTCGTTTTCCATTTTACCGACACAATAATCTTCAATTGAGATTTTCATTTCACTTACTCACCTTTATGAAGTTCTTTTCAAACCAGTTTCTTGTATTGACCCACACAATTTCTGTGTCTTCTTTTAAGGCTTTCAGCTGATAGTAATCATCTTGATCGTCAAGCGAATGGCATTGCACAACAAAGACAATATCTCTGGAATTAGTGTGCTCTGTAAGCACAGAAGAATCTCGTCTAGCCGGCTCAATACGCAACAAAGTTCCGGACTCAATCGGTAGTTGTACTTGCTCTATGCGCATCTGATATTCTTTTAAAATATTGATCTATTTTTCCTGTGACTGGATTCAAATAAAGCTTTTCTTCTCGACAAAAAACTACAGCAGCATTATATTGAATATCTGTTTGCAGAACCAAGCATATATCATCAGGGTAGATATATTTTAACTCGAAATAATCGGCAACATAGGTAAATGCACCATCCTGACCAAGATCAAGAGGAATTGCTAGAGGAGCCAGCCAGCGTTTGCGTTCTGATTCTCTAATCTGTATCAAATCGCCTTTTTTGCAAAAGAACATACTTTATACTTTAAGTGTTTCTTGTAAAAGGTGCTATTTTACCTTTATGAAAATATCGGTTTTTACCTTCTGTAAATTTCTTCAAAAACCTCATTGATCCAGAGGGTTGGTTGATCAAACCATGGCCATCTGGTTTCGAGCACATATATTTCTTCTCCAAAAAGTACTTTTGGCCATAGCTCTTCTCTATTATCAATATGGCCTAAAACCAAACAGTATTCGCCGGGCATAATCTTTTTATATAGGCCTAATGCAAGCAAGACAGATCTGTCTGCTTTTTCAAAAGCATTATGTAGTGGATATGCGACCCAGTTCATCTTCCAGTTCATCTTTTTTCCGTTTTTCGAAACATGGTCCTTAAGACCTATTAGAGAACCAGGCTTAAATCTTATTGAGCGGTTGTATTCTTGTGGATCCATATCTCACCCTTAACTTTGCGAATCTTAACTAAGAAATGAGATATCCCTTCCGGGATATCCATATCCCAACCATTTTTTGCAGCTGCAGAGGCAGAATGAAAAGCACCAAGAGCACGAAGCAATTGAGGCATTCGCCAATTTTCGGGAGCAACAAAAACCGGTGCTCCCTTTTGAGGAAGGCTCATATTTTTGTCTTGCTCCGGAACATTCCCAATAAAGATTGTTCCAAAATCTCGAAAAGGACGAAGCTGATCTGTTTTACCCGGTTTCCCACCCTTGAACACAAAGGCATTGGGAAGGTCTGTAACAACCTCTGAAAGCTTAAAGCATGTATTTTCAAGGTCGATGATTTCCATAAAAACTATCGAGAACGATATTTTGAAGTTTAAGCCATCTCTCATCTTCTGTTGCTGCCTGAAGCAGCAAGTTGTTTATATGAAATACGGAATCGCAATCAAACATGTTTCTTAAGAAGCATCGCTTTGCAACTTCCGCTGCATTTTCTTTGCCAGGCACATCCTCCTGAGCTATTTTTGTATATGTTTTCCAGATTTGGGTTTGCGCAAAAGGAGTAAGACTGAACGCAAAATTAGCATTCGTCTCGCCAGTCTTGCTTTCCTTTGTCTTTTGCTCGTCGCTCTTTTCTGGAGCGCATGCAGCCGGTTTTTCGGCCGAGAAAGGCGTAAACAGCATTCCAATCCCGGACCGTTTTGAAGACCGGCTTTTGCCTTTTCCGGCGACTCTTATTTTTGCGCTTTTTAGCCATTGCTTCATCTCTAATGTCCGATTTTTTTGAACAAGATTTCACAGTACACTAGATCCATTTTTCAACAATTCATCAAGCTCTTTGTCTTTGACAAAAAAGTGTATGGAATATATATTCGTTTTGTGGGCCATGCCTGCTTTCGCCCACAAAACTTTGGCTATATGGGCATAGCCGTTGTCAACAGCGTCATTAATATAAGATGCGTATTCTCTGGCCTCTTCTCTGGCTAAGTCCTTACCTTGTGTTGCTTTTCGCACAACAGGAAAATTGGACAGCTCCTTAAGGAGTTCATATTGGGTCATCGTTATTACTCCTACTACAAAGTGGAAAGTGTTGCAATAAGACGACGAATTGCTTCACGACATTCAGGGCGAGTATCCACCCCCTTTCTTCGTTCCGGAGGCAGGTGGGCAAAATTGTCTTGGTTTTTCAATGCTTCTTTTGCTCGTTCGAGCAATTCCGGCACGGCTGAATCATCAATATCAGCCTGAAAAGGATAATCATATCGCCTTGTTGCCTCTGTTTCATGAATGACAAGACCCGGAATATTCAAATCCACGAATCGGGATGCTTTCTGACTTACTCGAATCCTATGTGTAGGCATATTTGGCACCTTTCTTTATGCCTTCAATATAACAAATTAAGAGTCCTTTTTCAACCGTTTTTTCCAAAAATTGGTGTAACGCTTATGATACTCCAACGGACGAAATATGGAATAAGCCGCCCTCCAAGTTTTTTCATTATCAAACTGATATACAAATCGAGAGAATAATAAACCTGAATCCCATAACAGATTGATTTGGGGATCTTCTGGTTTCGAAAAAAACAATTTGATTCGTTGCCAGGTAACTTTAGGATGGTGGTCGATGGACCGTAACTTTCTCTCTTTGTCTTCTACTACCATATCCTGTAGAAGAAGGACCTGTTTCTTATTAAGCCATATTTCACGATATTGTGTTTCGGCCGAATGGCCGAAGTGTCGTCTAGGCTGACTTGTATCAAATATTCTCGTTTTTCGCTGGTTTAGATAAAGCTTTCCAGGCACAAATTCAAAATCAAATTTGAAGTATCCATTATTAATATTGTTGAAATGAGACGACATACCATTTCGCACTTATTCAAGCAAAAATATTCGTATAGTATATGGGCGGCTGATTTTAGCTGCCCATTCTTATGTAGAACTGGCTCTCTGGCCAATAAAATTGTCCGGCGTTGTGCTTTCAAACTGCAAGCCTTTTTCAGATAGGTCAAAGCTATAGTAAAGACCAGCAGTACCAAACCGGTTTTTGAGCATTTCTGCTACACGCTGTTGGTAAGTTTCACTTCGTCGGTCAAGGTCAATACCCAAATGAAGATGCGCATCCAAGATGTGCTTAATTTCTTGCTTTCCAGCAAATTCACCTTTCTTATTCACATGACCGACCATGAACATAATAAGGAAATTTTCCTTAACGAATTCGGTCAATTGAGTGCAGGCTTCGACCTGTGCCTTAAGTCCTTTTGGCGGTCGACCCTTTTTCTTTTTCCCGGTGTCGGGATCGATACGAC
This sequence comes from uncultured Planctomycetia bacterium, assembly GCA_964466525.1. GTDB lineage: Bacteria > Planctomycetota > MHYJ01 > CAYXQY01 > CAYXQY01 > CAYXQY01. Next base: position 24,918 of record CAYXQY010000010.1, on the reverse strand, counting down.
TGGGTGAAATACACTGCAACGAATCTTGAATAAGAAACACCTGCTTCTTTTTGTATTTCTTCTTAAGGCTGTTGAGATGTTCCGTAATTTCATCCACAGATGTGTGATAAGATGGGATAAACCCATTCTTAAGGTTTAGTCTTTTGGCTACCCGTCTTACCTGATAAAGGCTCTCTTCTCCCATGTTGTATAGGCAGATGTGTCCTTTTGAGGTGATTGCGTCCGCCAATTGAAACATCAAGGTGCTCTTGCCTGCGCCAGGCAGCCCAGTAATGAGCGAAACGGTAGAGGGAATTACACCATCGCCTGCATACAAAAGGTCAATGTGTGAATGACCCGTAGAAATGGCTTTCTCCATTTCTTTCGGAACTTCCACATCTAGGATGTTTCCATCCAAATCAACTTTGGGTTGTCCTACATTTAGTTGCACTGGCATACTCCTTTCAATATATGTGAAAAAGTCCTTATTGGATATGACCAATTGGGCTTATTGTTCAGATTAGCATAAAAATGAGGCACAATAAACAAGAATTATAAATGACCGAAATCATTGTCTTTATCTACTATACGGAAGTGTCGCACATCTACCCACAATTTGGATTCGCCATATAATATGAGCACGACGAAGTACTCATCCGGATGATGGTCAATCACAATTGCCGTATCTCCCTCTGTTAAAAGGGTTAATTCATGCCCATAGAATGTATCCGTAGATTTTTTTGCTAGCACATTCGGCGGAAACCCTTGTGTTGGAGATACGGCTTCTAGGAGTGTGCCCTTTCTCACACACACATTTTCCCCTTTCCATCTTTCCCATGAAATGTTATATTTCCTTAAATACCGGTATTCCATTTTTACAATATAACAGCCACAAATTTGGTGTTAAACCATATTGAGAAAAAATGGTTGAATGTCCTATCAATACTTGGTAAAATACAAATATGGGCAGAAGGAAGCTATCGAAACAGCCCGATGAAACCCTCGCAAAGGGAACCATTACGGCTTACATCGCTCCTTCTATGATAGATGCGTCGGAGTATCATCCGGGTGACAAGGTTGATATTGCGACTTATTGTCAGACACCTGCCGGATTTTCTTACCGAATCAAGAATACCATCCGCTGGGTCGACGAAAAATATATTGATATCGGGAAATTCGCAACCGAAATCAAAAATCGGTTTAGAACAAATACCACTCGTGATACAAACAAATCAAGAGGTCAACAAAGACCTCCGGTAAAAACGAAAACAGGAAAAGCAGGAGAAGTAAAAATGGATAAGCAGGAACTGAAGTCTACCATTAGGCAACTTACACAAGGAGACCGAGTTACGGTTTCATTCCTTTCCAGTATCCCGAGTTCGGTTGGCACCGTAAGCGGGCTTGCTGGTCAGACGCAGGAATACACCGTAACGGAAACCAAGCGTGGCCGAGGCAAGGGCGGAAGTCAGCTCATGGAGCTTAAGGCGGACGATGGAAGCACGCTTACCGTTGGGACGCCTCACAGCGATTATATTCTGAGCGTAACCACGCCCGATGGCCAACTTCACGGTTATGAGGATGAGTCGCAGGTGCCGAAGATCTTCGAAAAGGATGCCGGCAAGGCAGCTGAACTTCGAAGCACTGCAGTGCAACTCCTCACCGCCGAAGATCCGACCTATGTCAATATCGACGCATCGGTTCCGGAGTTTACCGGTCGGTTCCTTGTACAAAATGTCAAGCGTTTGAAGGGTCGTTTTGGCCAGCTTTCGCTTACGCTTCAAGCAGAGGACGGGTCGACCACCGAACTTTGGACCTATCGTCACAGCGGTGTCATTCGTCAGCTGACTGTCGAGTAATACCAACAAAAACAACATGGAAGAAAAGGTTGAGTGTTCGTGGTGCGGTGTAACCGCACCACCCCGAGATTATAACATCTTGGGAGAGCCACTACCGCCTCACGATTGGGGTGACGATTGGTCAAAAGACCCGCCACGCTTTTGGTGTAGTGCGGAGTGTGCCTACCAAGATGTTAGCAGGGATGAGTATAAAGAATTGAAGGAGAGAGATATGACCGGAGATATTACGACAATTAGTTTTGAAGAATCCACCAGCATTCGTGGAGCAGAGTACGATCCGATGATGCGTACGCTTACTATCCACTTCCGCAGTGGTGGCGTGTATGATTTCTTGGAGGTGCCTCGCAGCGTCTTCCAAGAATTTGCAAACGCAGAAAGTGCGGGTCGTTTCTTTCATGAGTATATTCGCAACGAATACGATTCAATGAAGCGATAAAACTCACTCGCATTTGAAAAAGAAAGGGGCATGCAAATTCTAAAAGCCAATTTGCTTTCGCTTCAAAGCGAAGGAAGGATTACACTGCAAGTACCGGATTTGTATATTGCTTTCACACAGCCTTCGCCGAGCGACTTTATCAATGTGCCCGATGATTGGCTGCATTATATCAATCATCGCAATGAACCGGCGGTAGGAAAAAGGTTAGGCTTCCTATACTTTACCAGTGTTGGTTACGATCATTACAAAACTCAAATTAAGCAAGCATTTTTGAATAGCCAGTGTTGTCGTGGAACTTGGCAAGAGTTTGAGCAATATGCTCAAGAACATTTCCAAAATGTAGCAGCAAAAAAGCATGCGGCTATAATTGAAGCCAGCTATAAGCTCAATGCGGCAAAACAATTGGGCAAAAACCGCTCAATCAATTACTGGAATAATCTTTTGCAAGAATTACAACAATTTGTAGTCTGACTAACCATTTTCATACAAAAGTGGCTATTTTAAAGTATGAAACTACGAACTTATCGTTCCCATCTCCGAAGGGCGTTGCACTGGTATTCTGAACAATTAGCACAAAGACATACAGGCCTATTAACGCCAGCTCAAATTGAAAAGATGAGACAGGATTTGTATGTTTTGCAAAAGCAGCAGCAAAGCAAAGAAAGCAATTCTGTTTGGTGGGTGCCTGTCGGTTTACATGTAGAGCCCGAACGAAATTATTTTGAAGTGGTTCCTACAGATGAATCCAATGTGTTATACTTGGATGCATCGGATGAAGAAATTCTAAATTCAACCAGAAACAAAGACAATGAAAGCTGAGCACCTTAAAGATTTGGCTTCTATAGTTGTTCTTATTTTTACATTTGGCCTCATCATCATTTTTGGTTGCGACCACTTATTTGACTTTGTTTGGCCAAAAGTTTCTACAAATATAACATCCACAGCCTATGCGCATTCTGCAAAAAGTCCGCTGGACGAGCAGCGTGTATTGATTATTGGCGATTCACAAGTAAAAGGGCCTTTCGGAATTCATTTGGGATATCAACTTTCGAAAAGGGGCGTTGCCCATTATTATCGAGAAGGAAGAGAAGGCTGGGGAGTTCGTAAATGGTGGAACAAACGACATTCCATCACAAGACTGATTAAAAGACAAAAACCAACATTATTGCTAATAGAGCTTGGTGGAAATGACTGGCATCGTGATGATACGCTCTCATACAAAAACCGTATAAAAGCTTTGTTGAAATTCGCCAACCAACTCATGAAACAATATTCGCCGTCTGATAATCCGCAAGTGCTATGGATTGG
>CAYXQY010000010.1:0-21329 GCA_964466525.1 uncultured Planctomycetia bacterium | reverse complement strand
AGCTGAGGCTGTTAATCAACCAAGAGATGTTAACCGGAAAAGGGAAAGGATTATAGACATCATAAAAGATGTAGTTGGCAATAGTCACTTCGTAGAAAGCCGAGACATTACAGGACATTATGGCCGCACAGAAGATGGGCTACATTTCACATATGGTGGCGGACAAGCTTGGGCAGAAAAGGCAGCCAATCGGATCGAAGAAAAGCTTAAAGAGCTATTAGAATGAAAAAATCAACCGCACAAAAAATCTTATGGGCTATTATGGGCATTTCGTATGTTGGGATTTGCGTCATAATTGGATTGTTTATCTATATCATTATTGATGTAGCAACTGCTCATTCTCAAAACACAACAACACCACCAGCAACAGCAGACTTTGAATCAAGTCCAGCTTCGCAAGAAGCGTTAGTATATTCTGTTTTAGAGAAGCTTGAAGTTTGGGAAAACGAAAAATCCGGTAAGGTTGTCTATGCTTACAAATGTAGGGCAGCACCAAAAGGTTGTGAAAAACGAATTAAAGCTCTAATTTCATATATCTACACCTCTTGCAAGAAACATGATTTGAATCCTTATTTGGCTGCTGCTGTTGCCTGGAAAGAAAGTAGATTTAATCCGTTTGCTTTATCACAAACCAATGATGTTGGCACCTTTCAAATTAACAGGTATTCACCCTGGGCGAAAGGCGTAAGGTTTATAAAAGACCGCCGATTTCGTCGAAGTTGTAGAAACAAAGTAGGAGCTTGTCAGCAATTGCTGATTGATAGAGCTGTAAAGCTCTTGCGAGATTCTATCGATCACTGCAATGGCATTCGTTCTGGGTTGGGTATGTATAACACCGGCAAATGCAACGGAAATCCAGCTTATACACGAAGAGTTTTGAGAACATATTACACTTTCTCTCGAATCGCCAATACTACTATCAAGTAGTAATGGCTGCAAAAAAACAAAAGAAAACAACAAATAAAGCCGAACCAGAAAAGCTAGGTTTCGAAAAGGGAAAGCTTTATATCTTCAAAGGAAGATACAGAAAGGTTTACAAAAACCTGAATGAAAAAATCTACTTTCGCAGAGAACACATCTATAAAGATGAACCAATCTTATTCCTGGATGCTGATTTACGGCAGTGTACAAATAAGAAATGCGTGGTCTTTGACAACAAAAAGGCAAAAGATGATTTTCTGAAAAGAAACAAAGGGTTAATAAAAAATATTCATACAAAGAACACGCATGCAATTTTCTGCACACTTCGTTATGTATATTACGAAGAAATTGAACCGGTCTATTCCGGCCGAATATTTGTCTCTGTTCATGATGAATTTGGTTGGCTGAATATCAACTATATGACTTCCAACAAAATTAAAGAACAATTCCAGCTTGTTAATACAGGAACACAAAAGGAAAGCGAGGTATAATGGTTGAAGTTGATTGGGTAAAGTTTCGTTCTTTTTCCGGAGCAAAAATTCATGGCACAAAGAAATTTGAACTTACGGACGATACAAAAAATTTGCATATGTGGAGGGCTGCCTGGCTTACTGCCCAAATCGAAGGTGGCGGAGTGTTTGGCGCAATTCAATCTTATGATGGAGCTGGTTTATCTGCCGGACTAGAGCATCGCATTGCTGTATTTCCACGAAACATGGAACAGGGAACGCTTTGGGGATTGCTTCGCAGGCTTGAAAAAGAAGCACATTGTGACGAATTGAAAGAGCTCTGGGAGCGATTAAGAGATAAAGCCGGTTGGTACATTGACCGAAGCGGCAAGCTTCGTGATTATAATAATGGTCGTTTGATTTCCGGAAAGGAAATCCGTAATGAGTTTGCTCCTCATGATGGTCGTGTTCCTCGACGGGGCGAGAAATGGGAACAGGCAAAACAATGGGCTATTGCATTTCATAATTTGTTCGCAGCAGAGAAAACTCACCCTGTTCAGGTAGAGGCACTTATCGATAGTCTTGCTGATATGAACGGCAAGGAAGAGAGCGAAGCTTATAGAAAAGCCATAGGAAATGGAGACTTCACTCAGCTGAAATACGAAGAAGATATTCCTGCCGATTTGGATCTTGCTCTTTGTGTGTATCACAGCTATTCTGTAAATGCACCAGGAATGGCAAGAAAGCGTTTTAGGGCATCTCGCCCCGATGGCTCAAAAGAATGGGCTCACAGGCTAATATGGACGCTCGCAACGACAGATTATGGTCGTTGGAGTGATACATACGACAACAGAAACCGATATGATGCCACAAGAATACGAGCACAAAGAAGCGGTTACTGGCCAGACTGGCTTTTTGAAGGTAGAAACGCAATCATGCCCAAAAACTTCTAACGACATTGGTTTGTTTGAAGCCTTTAAGAAAACAACAACCAATACAAAGGTTGCTGCTTTCTTGTTTGTTTTCGGGAAGTTTTTGTCTTTGCCAGCAGTTATGGCAGCCTTTGCCCATATTTGGGTATTGGCTTGGTGTATTATTGGTTTGGCATTTTCAGCAATCCATATTGCAATTGGGTTGTGCACAGCAATCCATATTGCAATTGGGTTGTGCATTTACGATATCTATAAAAACAGAAAAACCAAAAAGAAATCCGTTCGGGAGTTGGAAAACGAAATACAGAGGCTGCAACAGGAAAAGGAAGAGCTTTTGGAGAATGTGGCCAAAAGAAGATGAATTGCGTTTAATTGTGTTCTTGTTTCAACTACGATGGCCATTGTAACAACGATATTGTTTGCAATATGCTTTTTAATGATGATTCTATAACAGAGCTTACAAACTAAAGAACTTTATGCTAGAAAAAGAAATCTCTGAAAAAGTAAGCAAGTATAAGCTGGCTAAAACAAAAGCTGAATGTGCACATCCATCCTGTTCAAATATGAAAGAAATTGCCAAAACAATTGATGATCCTACATCATGGTTAGATGCAAAATATTGCAATTTTCATTTTTTGCAAAGGATAACGAAAATAACTAACTCAGCTTAAAGTAAAGGAGAATAATGACGAACAAACCAAAGAAATTTGTAGGACTGCATTCACATAGCACCTACTCTGTTGGAGATGCAATTGGTCGACCAGAAGATCACATTGAATTTGCTCGTAAAAACGGAATGGATGCAATTGCTTTAAGCGATCATGGCAATTGCAACGGTTTTGCTGCTCAACATTTTTATAAGAAAAAGCTCGAAAAAGAAGGTGTTCCATTTAAGGCACTTTACGCATGCGAATTTTACTATGTTGATAGCCTCAAACGATGGCGAGAACTTTACGAACAACAACAAAAAGAAAAACAAAAAGCTCGTGAAGAAAAAAAGCAAGCCAAAAACAAACAAAAAGAAAAAAAGAAGCGTGTAGGTGATCCCTATGCTTCCACAAAAGAAGATTTAGATGAGATTGCTGACGACGAAGATGCTGAAGAAGGAGGCACAGTCGTCGAAAACGAAGAAGAAAGCAAATACAAAAAGTTCAAAGATCCTGTCAAGCAGCGAAATCATATTGTTCTTCTGCCCAAAAACAAGCAGGGTCTACAAGATTTATTTCAGCTTGTATCACGGAGCTACAAAGAAGGATTTTATTTCTTTCCGAGAATTGACCTTGATATGCTCCGTGAACACGCAAAAGGAAACATTGTTGCTTTGACAGCCTGCGTAGCAGGGCGACCGAATAAAGTAGTGTTTGATCATCAAGATGATCCCAATTGGGACAATTGGAAACCAATGGATCCCAATACAGACAAATTTGAGGAAATTCAGTCAGAACTCAAAGATGTTATTGATGGATTCAAGTGGGCTCTTGGAGAAGAAAACTATTATCTTGAACTGCAGTTCAATACATTGGCTCCTCAACATCTTTCAAATCAACATTTTATTGAGGCAAGCAAACGAACCAATACACCTCTGGTATCTACGGTTGATGCACATTACGCCGATCCGGAACATTGGAAAGACCGTGAAATTTACCGAATGATGGCATGGGCAAGCAAAGGCGGCAGTGAACTTGACATGTCAAAATTGCCTCAAACGAAAGAGGAACTAAAATGCGAATTGTATCCAAAAAACGCTGAGCAACTTTGGGATACATACAAAGCAACAACTGAAGGAATGGGTTGGAACTTTTATGATGATGATATAATCCGTGAGTCTATTGAACGAAGCTGGACAATTGCTCATGAGCAAATTGAAAATCATGAACCCGATACTTCTGTAAAATTGCCAGACCTCTCCAAAATCGTAAAAAAAGAACGAATTCAAGAGGTCTTGAACGAACTTGATGAAAATCACGATGACGAAGAAAAACTTGCATTTAAAGAGCTTAAAAAGCAAGCTATTGAAGGTGCAAAGAAACGAGGTGTCGCTAACGACGAAGAATATATTGACCGATTAAAGTACGAACTACAAGTCGTAAAACACCTGAAATTTTCAAAATACTTTTTGACCTACTCAAAACTCATGGGAATTGTAGGCAAACACATGCTAACGGGAACAGCCCGTGGAAGCGCAGGAAGTTCACTTCTGGCTTATGTATTAAACATCACGCAAGTGGATCCACTGAAATACGGATTATTGTTTGAAAGGTTTTTAACCAGATTTAAGTCGGGTTTTCCAGATATTGACAGCGATTGTTCGGACAGAGAACGAGCGTTAGAACTAATTTCTGAACACTTTGGCGAAGAAAATGTTGTTCCAATTTCAAATTTCAATCAATTGCAACTTCGCAGTTTAATCAAAGACCTTTGTCGCTTAAATGGGATTCCTTTTGATGAAGTGAACAAATATACACGAAAAATCGAAAACGAAGCTATTGCTGAAGCAAAGAAAGAGCCCGGGTTCGATGCTCAGCAATGGACACTCACATACGAAGAAGCTCAAGACAAATCTGCCACATTTAGAGAACTCTTACAAGAATATCCGGACCTTGAACACCATATCAAAGTTTTATTTCAACAAATACGCAATGTGAGCCGGCATGCAGGCGGGGTAGTGATTACAAACAATCCCGACAAACACATGCCTCTAATCAAAGCAAAAGGCGGTGTAATTCAAACACCATGGCAAGAAGGGCTTAACTTTCGACATTTGGAAGAGTTAGGTTTTCTCAAATTTGACATTCTTGGGCTTGGAACATTGCGTATGTTCGAAAAAACAATTCGCAGGGTCCTTAAAGACGAAGGAAATCCCTATCCTACATTTAAAGATATTAGGCAGTGGTATTACAACAACCTGCATCCCGACAACAACTCAATGGATGACCAATCTGTATTCAAACATGTATATCATGAAGGGCGATGGGCTGGCGTATTTCAATTCGTACAGCCGCCTGTACAAAACTTTGTTCAAAAAATGAAACCAACTTCTATTCTTGATTTGACAGCAGCCACTTCTTTATATCGGCCCGGACCATTAGCAATTAAAGCTGATAAACAATATCTCGAAAATCGAGCAAATCCCGAAAAGGTTCAATACAAACACCCTTTGTTGAAAGAGGTATTAGAACCCACCTATGGATTAATCGTGTTTCAGGAGCAGCTGCAGTTGATTTACCATAAACTTGCAGGTGTTCCATTGGAGGAGACAGACAATGTTCGTAAAGCATTTACAAAGAAAGACAAATCAAGCAAAGAAGAAGGCGAAAAGAAGCGCAAAGAAATGCGTGAAGATTTTGCTGAGCGCTGTCTTTCGGTAAACAACATTCCGAAAGAAACCAGTTATGAAATCTTTGATGAAATGGAGAAATTTGTAGCATATAGCTTCAACAAGAGTCACGCTACAGCTTACTCCATTATTTCGTATCAATGTGTTCACGGCCAAACAAAAATATTTGATTGGGATAGAAAAGAATATACAAGTGTAGCCAAAGCCTTTAGAGAAGGAAATGTAAATCGAATTGCTTGCTTTGACGAAAAAGCAGGTAAAACTGTAGCAGGTAAAATAAAGAAAATAATTCGGACCACTGGTGCCAAAAATAAAAATCTGAAAATGGCTTTCAAGGTAAAAACCAACAAAGGCAAAATTCTCCTCTGTAGCAAAGACCATCCAATTTTAACTGAAAACGGTGTTTATAGAAAACTCGAAGAACTAAAAGTAGGAGATAAAATAGCAGCTGAAAAATTCAGCTTAAAGGGTGACAAGAGGTGCAAAACACCTGCAATTAAAACAAAACAATTAATTGCACGGTCCGTTTCCAAACATTGGCAATCATTATCTGAAGACCAAAAAAAGAAAAGAATGGAACCCATGCAAAAACGAGCCCGGGAATTGCATGAGGATAACAGGGCGAAAGCTAAAGAATTTTGGGCATCTTTAGATGCAGATGAAAAACGGAACCGTATACAGAAGATGCAATTAGCAGCAATGCCTTACAATGGTTTTGATAAAAGATTTGTGGGTTTTGCTAAATGTGGTCATATGGTATATTCTTCTAATGAGTTGGCGGTATGCAACTGGCTACATGAAAACGGACTTGAGCATGACACACAAATTCCAATGGATACTTTTGGGTTTGCTGATTTTTGGTGCAAAGGAGTTTATATAGAATTTGATGGAACAGGAAGAACAGACGAATATTTTGAAAAGAAATTCGGCGATGAACCATATGTGGTCCTTGCCAATAAAAAGGCAATTAATGAGGATTTAAATTTTCTTATTCAAGATGAAGCAATAGTTGCTGGTAACAGCATAGACTATGAAGAAATAATCTCAATTGAACCGTATAAAGAAACGGTAATGTATGATATTTCTATGGAAAATGAGCCTTATAACTTTTTAGCTAACAATATTGTGGTTCATAACTGTGCTTGGCTTCTTACTTATTATCCTGACGAATGGATTGCTTCTTATATTGATTACTGTGCCACAGAGAAAGGACAACAAACAGGAAAAGAAAGTCCATTATCTATCGCACTTGCGGAAGCAAAAACACTCGGTTATAGGGTTGGTAAACCGGATATCAATAGCAGCGAAGAAGAATATCAAGTTAAAGATGGAACATTAATTCCCAGCTTCCGTGCCTTGAAGCATGTGGGTCTGCCAGCCCTTAAAGAAATCAGACAATTTCGTCCTTATGAAAAAGTTGAAGACTTGTTAATCAATCCGGACGAAAGTTGGCGGCACAGCAAATTTACCAAAAAGGCACTATCGACCTTGGTAAAACTAGAAGCCTTTGAATCAATGGGAATTGTTGGTAAAGACAAACCCATAAAGAATTATCGCCAACTTCACTACATCTTAGTAGACAAACATGATGAAATTAAGCGAGCAGCTTCCAGGAAGAAACCACCCCAACCTCGTGAATTGATTTGGAGATATGCAATTGAAAGCGAGGGGATGGAAGACTGGAGTCTCGAAGAAAAAATTAAAAACAGCGAGGAATTGTCTGGTTCTGTTGACATTAACCTTGTTGTCACGCCAGATGTTAAAGAATACCTTGAAAAACAAGACATAGGCTCAATTGACGAATGGAAATATGATAAACAACGGTTGTGGGCTGTAGTAAAGGATAGCCGTGTTGCTACCACCAGAAACGGAAAAAAGTATCTTCGCATGAAGGTGTATGGAGAAAGTGGTACGGAGCAAAATTGTTTTGTGTGGGGTTATAAACCTGATAAGGATACAAACATTTATAAGCACACATTGATTTTGAGCAAATTCAACAAAAGCGATTTTGGCTTGCAAACTTTCTTTGGCGCAATTGAAGTCTTGGATAAGAGCAAAAAGTAATCAAAGGAATACAACCCATATGTTACACTACATGTAAAACATGGAGTGAACATGGGTTTTTCAGGAAACATACCAAGCAAAGTTGAAATCAGGCGTCTTAAAGATATTCCAGTATTCAACACCAAAAATGACTGGTGGGACTTATCAATTGGAGATTCTTTTCAGGAAGCTATTGTTCCGTATGGAAGCGTGAGAACGATAGAGGTTTCAACTACGCTATCCAACAACAATAAGAAAAGGGACAAAGGAAGATATACTCGTGGGACGGTTCCTTCTCGTCAAATAGATAATAAACCTATGGAACTACAACTCATAGGATATAGAGATGTAAGCAAACCAACAAGCCCGCAGAGCCTACAACCATATGTAAAACTCAATTATTCCGATAACAATCATGATGGCATAGAAGAAGCCTTTCCGATAGAAATTGATGTCTTACTGGAAGCCTTGCAACAAGACAGACTAAAAGAAGATGGAACTTTACCTGGCGAATATGTGTTTGCTACAGCAAACAGAAAAGTAAAGCTTGTTCGAGTAGGCAGCAAGCTTCATGAGGCAATTGTCAGCCTAATGGAGAAAAGGAACAAAAAATCGATTAAGGTAAAAGAATTGGATGTAGGTGATGTATATGCTACAGATTCCGGAAAGGCTGCTGTATTTTTGGGGTTTGTTAATACGGAATCAATCCAGGTAAACATAAAAAATTCTTATAAAACGAGAAGGTATTACTCTGATCGCAATTTTGAAGAAGGGTTTGAGGTCAAATTTAAAGAAGGCAAATTGGCTAGCTTATGGTTTGAGACCAACTTGTTTGATTATATGCTTAATAGAAATGTCACTTCTACCGAATTAGCACATATGATAGATAAACGACTCAAAGAGTCCCGTGCTTCTCATAGCTTCAGTGTCAAAAAGAAACATTCTTATAAGGTAAGGCTCGATAATATGAATCGAGTTGATGTGCCAGATGACATCATTTTTCGTGTAAGAAATCTTGCAATAGAAGAAATAAGGCAGGCATTGGAACGAAATAGAGAACTTCGTCAAATGATGCATAATAGAAGATTCGGAAACAACGAACACTCGCAACCTAAAATGGACAAAATCAGGTATTTTGATGTCATATCGGTAAAAGATCTGGCGCAAAAAGCAAACATGGTTCCTTATGGTGCAAATGTAATGAGGGCAGAGCCACTTAAGCTGTTTGAGCAGTGGGAGGTTGAAAACTTTTCAACCTAATTCGACACCAAACCAACCTATGGTTGTTGCAATATTTTACGCTTATTCGGCTGCTGCTAAGATGTTTAACAGCAACAGCTCATAACATCCATAATTAAACACACAGACAGTGGGTCAATTATGGATTTAAAAGACTTAATACATAAATCGGTTAAGGAAAGCCTGCACAAGAGCGGAAAGCTTCCAGAAGAGAAAACTAGCACTAACATCAACACCAATGATAGTAATAAAAATTTACAGGCTAGCAACTCACCGACAATTAAAGAAACACCAAAAAAGAAAAGCAACCTCCTTAAAGAGGCGCTTCATCTAATTCCAAAAACATTTCAGCTGAAAACTGAGAGCTTATCAGAAGATACGAAGAAGCATCATTTGCTTCTTTATAGGCAGTATGTCGATACATTCAATAAAATCAGTTCTGGATTAGATGCTGTTAATAGACAGGAAGCCAGTGCAAATTACAGCGAATACCGCTCCTTGAAGATTGATGAAACTTATAACCTTAATGCGGTGAAGCTTCATGAACTTTACTTTTACAATATCGCTGACCCAAACAGCGAAATAAGCACAGATGCATTGCCATATATGAGGCTCGCAAGAGACTTTGGCACATTTGAAAACTTCCAATTTGATTTCATGGCTTGCTGCGATGCTGCTCGTGAAGGTTGGGCTGTAACGGTATATGAGCCTTACAGGGATGTATACATGAATGTTGCCATTGATTCACATAATGTCAATATTCCTGTAGGAACCATTCCTGTTATTGTTATGGATGTGTGGGCTCATTCATATTACAAGGATTACGACTCAAACAAAGAAGATTATGTCGTCGCAATGATGCGTGAGTTGAACTGGGATGTAGTAGAAGCACGAATGGCTCTTGCAGAAAAAGCCGATTTGGGCGCTCTATACATGGTTCAACCCGCTTATAATGTGCAACCAGAAAGAATGCTCAATAATGCCGAAGAAGCTCCCATTCAAGATGTGGAGCGTCCCGGTCAAGTTGCAACGGGAACCGGTGAACCTCCAACGACACCGCCTTCTCCGGCAACCACACCTCCAGATTACCCACGACGGGGGCAATAATGAGTAAAAGAACCAACATAGAAACTCTTTTAGAAAACTTATTGAACGAATATGAAACGCCGGAAAGACCGGAATCAATGGCTGATTTCGCTCCGATGGATGAGAAACCTGTATCTGTTGACCAGGCAATTGACCGCTTTCTGGTTCAGTATGAAAAACAAGCAGTTCCAACATACGATGTATACGAACAAGCATCTGTCAGAAAGCTCGCAGGCTTTCTATTTGAACAGGCTGATGAAGAAGAAGACGAAGAAGCCGGTGGAGAAGACAAAGGTGGTGGTCTCGACCTAGACTTAGGTGGAGACGATGAAGGCGGTGGAGATGATACCGGTGGCGACACAGGTGGTGACGGCGACACAGGTGGTGACGCAGGCGGTGAAGGCGACACTGCTGGTGGGGCTGGTGGAGAAGGCCTTCCGCTTCAAACGCCTACAATAAACCTTCGAAACTTTGCTCGTGATATAGCAAGATTGGTAAGCAATGTAAATTCTTTGATTGATTTGCAAACACTCATCTTAAACAGGGCAGAGTCTTACATAGCAAACAATTATGATGCACGAACGGCAGAGGAATTGATGAATATATTGGATACACATTATGACCTAAAATCAGTTTCATCAGATGCGCACAGGGATGAGCAAGAAGAATGGCCGCCTGTCTATGCTGGTGTTACTGGTCCAACAGGTTAATAGGTGTACCAATGTCAATCAAAAAGACCAAAACGGTTTTAGATTTTGATGCCGATTCGTTAAAAGAGATGCGAAAGATTCTCTTTGAGAAAGGTCTTTCGCTTCAAGGCTTTTTTGCCTACATCCTGGAACTTGCTTCAACAAGAGATGAAAGAATCAGTTCCATAATGGATGAGGCAACACAACAAGAAAAAGGAAAAAGGCGTGAAAACGCCACAGATGCTGAAGAAATCTATCAGCTAATTGAGCGTGAACTTGAATCACGGAAAGGCGGAAATGAAGATGACATTGACGGACAGACTGAAGAAAGCGATTAAAGCTTTTATGAAAAACGAGGTTGCACATGACAATAATATTGAAAGAACAAAAGAAAACTATTATGTTACAAAAGAACAATTCCAAAATCGATTTAATAAACTAGAAAAAGAAATTAGTCGATTGTCTGCTTTGTCTCAAAATATTCGTGATTTAGATGAGCGTATAACAAACCTAACAACGAGCCATGAAGAATTATTATATGCGTTAGATTCTGGAGAAATTTCTGCACAAGACAATGAAGGGGGTGATGTAATAGACTTCTCTATGAAGAAATACGGACTCAACTGATTATGAGTGAAGACAATAATAACGAAAATGAGCCTTCGGGGTTCCGTAAATTTTTGCGCAAAGCCCCGAAGGCAATTTTTGAGTGGCTTAAAAACAATTGGTTGGTAGTGCTACTAGCTGCCGCTGTATCTGTTTTGGCTTGGAAAGGGTGTGACAAGTCCTCAACCTATGAAAGCCTTTTTCAAAAATATAAAGAACAGCAAAAGTCGCACCAAGAACAGCTGGAAAAGCTTGAAAAGATTCAAAAAGCAGAACGAGAAGCGTTCGAGAAAGAATTGGATCGCTACCAGTCTGAGTTGAATAGAATCGAAGAAGATTATAATAAAAAGCTTGACAAAATTGAAGAAAGCAAAACAGAAGAGCAGGAAGACATTCTAAAGGAACATGAAAAAGACCCTCATAGTCTTACAGAACGATTAAGAGAAACATTTGGTATTCCGGTGGAGGAATGATGAGAAAGCTTTTAGCAGCGGTTTTATTTTTCTCTGTGCTTACTGCAGCAACAGCCCAAGCACAAGATAATAATGATAATGAAAATGAAGATATAAACTGGACTGATGTAGAAGAAACTCTACCAGAACTTCAGAAGGTTCAACTGGAAAAGCCAAAATTATCACCTAATAATGGTGAAAGGCAAACATACCTTCAGCTTGGCGAAGAAGCACCATACGCTGGTGTGTTATTAAATCCTCCGGCTGCTGCATTTATAATTGCAGAATATGAAGCACTCATGGAAAGAGCAAATGCTGCCCTCAATAAGCAACATGAACTTGCAGAAAACAGGCTTCGTTTAGAAGTAAGACAATTAAAAATTCAAATGCGGGCCGACCGAAAACGAGCGGAAGTTAAAGTTAATAAACTCAAAGAGGAAAATAAGCGTCTTCAGAAAATTCACCAAAACTATGTTGATGAACAACAAGGCGGGTTCTGGAGTTCTACGCTCGGAAATGCCGTTCGATACGGCTTGATTGTAATTGGAGCTGGTGCAGTTGGTGCCGTTGTAGGATTTGCAGCTGCACAATAAAGAATAAAGATGCATAAAAGCCACTACTTATCCCTTGAAAGGAAGGGATGGTATGGCTTTTCCCTGGATTAATAGTTCAAAAGGCACGCCAAGCGCATCGCTTACGCTAGCGCTCGTTGCTTTTATTACCGTAACCGGCTGGCTGGTCACTTGGGTCGTGGGCGCCTCCGTAGGGCTTCCCGTGCCTGCATTTGATGCGGGTGTGGCAATGTCCTACCTGACCCCCTGTTTAGGGCTTTATTGGGGTAGGAGACACACCGATAAGAGAGAAGAAACCAAGCAGCTAGCCGCAAAAAAGGAGTAATTTCGGTAAATTACAAAAATGGTTGAAAACCCTAGTAGAAAATGCTATTCTAGAAAATGTCTCCGGAGATGATATGGCGAAAAAGGTATCTACAAGGCAATTACAAAAAAGAATCTCAAAATTGGTTCGTGAAGAGATAAACCGCTCTATTAACGAAGAGGTTAATATGGCCCTCCAGCGAGTTAAAGACAAAGACAAATTGGCTGCCTGGCTCATACGCCAATACTTCAACCCACAAAAGCACAGTGACAAAGTTTGGTATGATGACTCTGTCACTGAAGACAATGTTTTGGAATATATCAGTGATATGGGAAATAATTTCCCTCTTACGCCTGCCGAAGTCGCAGACATGTGGCGTTCCATGAAGAGCCTAAAAAGCTCTATGGCTCAAATTTCCGATGATGAATATGCTCAAATTCCTGACGATGAAGAACAGGAAAAAGAGAAAGGGAAATACCAAACCGGTGATGTGTCTCTCAAAGACATTGGCGAGGAGCTTGGCGGACTTACGCCGACTATGGTCAATAAGCTAGCTAGCTCCGGCCAAGAAAAAATGAGTAAGATACTCAAAACTTCCCTGGAAGACATTGATGACGAAGATCTCGACAATGTCATCAATCAAATCTATGATGCTCGTTATAATGCAGCAGAAGAGTTTGCAAATGCGCTCAAAGAAAGCGCTGGAAATGTAACTGCATTTCTTAAACAACTCATGAAAAAACAATATCTTTCTTCAAGCGAAGCAAAATCCCTATCTGATGAAGAGCGACAAGGTCTTGAAATTCTTGCCGAGAAAGACCCTGAGAATATCCGTGCAATCCTTTTGCAGGATATCGAGGAAGGACACAATATGTTCAAGACTTTCCAGGCAATGGTTTCAAAGAAAATCTTTCCTCCGAAAAAGAGGGGTCGTCCCAAAAAGTCAGAATAATAAAGACAAAAATCAAATTATCAAAGGCGGCATTTTTGCCGTCTTTTTTATTTAAGTGTAGAAAATACACACCAGTGTGTTACACTTATAGAAACCATGCCAAAGAAAATTGATAAAAATGGCGAATCCTTCATCGTAAGCGATGAAGTCGATTTTGAACAAATCGACACAGAAAATATGGTGTCGCATGAAGACCCTTATGCAGAAGTTACGCAAGCACTTCGGGATAATGTAGAGCATTACAACCGAAAAAAGAAAGCGCAAGAAAAATTTCGGACTATGGCAGAGGAAGTCGGTCCGGAACCACCTGGATTGCTTGCCGGATCACCACAAGATGCTGAAACCGGTGGCGGAGATAAAATAGAGGTTAGACCAGACTTCGAAGCAGTAATCCGAATTGGGAAAAAGAAAACCCACAAGCTCACCGGTCGACTTGTCAATTGCAAAGTAGAATCAATCATGTATGGCTATGAATTCATAGCAGAAAAAGAAAATGCTCTGAAATTTGCGATGATGTATCAAGGCAATTTCAAGGTTGGTCGGGGTGCACGACCAGAAAAAACCATTACACTTGAAAGGCTCAAAATTACTGACGATGAATTGGTATTCAACCATGTGCCACCGAACGGAAACAAAGGGAAAAAGGCTGTAATAGTTGATTGCTTCAAAATTAAGAGGTTCCACAAAAACAACAAGGCAAGATGTTACATAGAATTTGGAGGTGCCAATTTGTATTGACTATTTAAAGAAAAGAGCATCGTAGGAATATTATGAGCAATTTACGAGAACAACTTGCAAAAGAAAGAAGGCGTCGCTCTATCAGGAATTTGATAGAAGAATCGGTTGTCAATGTTCTGGCCGAACAAGAAATTGAACAACAACAACAAGCTGCCCCCGAACAACAGCAGCAACAAGCTCCAGCAGAACAAGAGCCGCCGCCGGTAGCTAATAACCAAGATGCTCAGCAACAAATTCAACAACAGCAACAAGACAGCTATACTGTTGATGATATGATTGGTGAATTAAATGCTATTCGTGGTGGACGCTCCTTCTCTGACCCAGAAGTGTATGGCAGGCTTGTCACATTTTTCAAAAACCTAACTGACGAACAAAGAGACATGCTCGATAGTCTCTTAACAAAAATTGCGGAACTGATTACCGGTGCCGCAGACGCAAATGAACAACAAGATCAACAACAACAGGCGCAACAGCAACAGCAGACCGCACCTGCACAACAACAGCAAACTGCTCCGGAGGAAGGCGCTCCACAGCAGCAAGCACCGATGCCGGGCGCACAAGAGGGGGCTGGCGCCGCTGGCGTTGGTGAAGCGTAACCTACCGAAATCATTGGAAAATCAAATGGGTTTATAGGTTGCTGCCTATATGTTATTTTTAAAATATGGCTACAAAAGCAAAGCAGAGCGCCCCAGCACCTAGAAAGCGGCCCGGGCCAGCTCGAATGCCAAAAATTATTTCCAGAAAAAAAAGAAAGGATGAACCTTTCAGAAAAAGCCAAGATGTATATGTGCTTTTAAACGAAGAAGAAGCAACATTGGACTACCTACCCTGTATTCCAAAACCAGATTACGAAAACGCATTCTCTCCGGAGGCAGTTACTCGTATCGAGAATAAAAGTTGGCTAAACTATATTGGTTTAGTTACCATTGGAGGCGAGGATGTGATGGAATTCGATTACAATGGTTCGCCTGTCCTTTTGGGTTTTGGGGCGCTGCCCCATTTGAAAAACATTCCACAACGTTCCAGGCGCAAAAGGTAAACAAATGAGCGTAGATAAGTGTCCGAAGTGCGGTTCAACCGAAATTTTTGTTGGGGCATTTAGTGTAGAATGCGGAGAAGATGAAAGGTGTGCAAATTACAGCCGAAAGCAAGCCCTTCACCTACTTCAAAATCGTCCAAAAACAATTGATTTGTTTGATACGACCGGAAATTCAACCATGTTGAATTTGTGGTAAAATCATGCATTCTCCTAATAAAGTAGAAGACAACCCTTCCGATATAACAGAATTTAGTGAAGAACGACTAATACTTCAGGGACAAATCATCGCCCTTTTTCTCGGTAAGCCAGATACAATAAAAATCGGCGGAAGAACCACATACGGATATTCGTATATTGATAATCTAGTAAAAATCTCTTATGAAGATAGAGAGGACGGCTTCACTCTATTAGAAATCTATGCGAATCTTAGACCGAAGTCAAAAAATAGCTGGTGGGAACCAATTCTAATCAGAAATGAAAGAGGTTTTCTTTGCAATGAAGATATCCTGCTTTCCGAATCTTTCTCTCATATACATCATCTTTTGCTTTCATTGAAAAATAAGAGCACTTGAAATGATTACCGAAAAGCAAAATTACAAAAATGGTGATTTGGTTTCCTTGATACCTACGGTAGCACCTACGGTAGTGCCAGCAACCACCCATCATGGAAATACCGGTGTTGCAACCTCCTATCGAGAGGTTTGCAAAGCATACAAAACCTATCGGGGGCTCTACAACCAAGATAAAAAAGATTTAGTAGAAATTCCCTCTGGAGAGGTAGGAATCATATTTGATCAGAAAACCTTAGATGGCACACGACCCACAGTAGCTTATAGAGTTTTGTTTTCTGAATGTGCTGTCTGGTCTATTGGGTTGCATTTGCGTAAAGAAGACAGGCCGCCAAGCAGTTACTCCATTGCAAATGTGAGAGAATGACGAAATGGCAGAAACCATTACAGAAGAATCAACAGAAACTATTAGTAGAACCGCCTCAATAGAAAACCTCCTTTTTCGAGAAGGAGATTTAGTAAAACACGCATCCCCAGTAACCGCCACTGATAAAGGACATATTTCTATTAGTAGTGATGCCCTTACGATTTGTATTGCTTTTGATTCATATGAATCATTGCGGTACAACATGATTACCGGTATGAGGTATGTGTCGCCTGACGCAATTGGTATTGTAGTTGAACTAAGACCAGTTCGACCCAATTCTTACGCATGCAAAGTATTATGGGAAGAAGTAGAACTTTGGGTTCGTCAAAATTCACTTAAACCAGTATATTGGAGCAGCGAAAATGGCGAAATTTAGTCCCGGAGACTTGGTAAAAGTTACTCCCTCGTCAGAAGAAGTTAAAATTGCAAAAAGGCGTAGCAACTACCCCAAGACAACCGTTGGTTACAATGACAGCGGAATTATAATCTCGGTACCGGTGGATACAGTTGGATACATTGTAGCCAGATGTAGTCCCCACGACCTCTATGAAGTCTGCCTGCCGGAGAAAAACAAAATCGTAAAAATTCGGGACTATTCGCTGGAATTGTTGGAGGATAGAATTACAGCCCAGTTGTAATTCTCAAAAATTGGATAAAAATGCCTCTCCTTATGCTATTATGAAATTATAGCAAGGAGATAGGCTATGACGCTCGTTACGGATATTACGCCCCGACACTGCTCTCGCTGTCGCCGAGAACTTACAGACCCTGCCAGTCGAGAGTGCGGCGTCGGCCCCATTTGCCGAAATAAAAATAACCACCTTTTTGCAAAAACCATTCAGGCAAATGTTCCAGCTGCTTCTGCTCTTATTCTCGGCACAAATGCAGAATCGCTGCCACCGGAGGTCCATTCTTGCTGGGAAAATCTAAAATGCCGATTCGTAAACAAAATAGAAGGAACGGAACAACAATCGGATATCATGTTTACCGGTGCCGATTTTCGGGATTGCGTTAAGGATATTGACTATATTCTTAGTTTTCACATGTCACCGGCTCTGCGAAGTCGTATGGTTGATATCGTACAACATTTGGGCTATCCTGGACTAGCTGCTGTTCTTTCCAATGAAGCTAGTTTGAGCGTTGCAAAGCTCTGGTTTGATGATGGTCGAGTTTTTATGAAAGGTCGCACATGCAAAGCTGGTTTTCTTCGTATGCGGAAGATTCCTGGCATTCGTACGCCTCGTTATAGGGGACACCAGGTTCCTTATAGTGCACCGGCTTCACAATTTGAAGAGTTTATGAAAGTTGTACAAAAGCATTGGCCTCTTTACGAGGGAGATGTTGAGGATATCCGACAAAAGTGCCGTCAATTCGTAAAGAACAATCCAGAAGCTGTTGTGCAAAGTTCGCATGAACAAAAAGCACAAATCAAGCTTCGAAGCGAAGATTTTGTTGTTACATTTCCTTGGGTGCGAAATGCCCCAATGTATGTTCTAATCAATGAAATCAAAACGATTCCCAGCAAGGATCGATACTACGATCCCAATACCAAAACTTGGTATTGCAAAATGAAGCACTTCGATCATGTAAAAAATGCACTACAAAATGTGTTTCGCAAGGCCAACATTAAAGTCATTGAAAGTGATACAAGCACTCCAGCCGGTATGTATGCACGAAGAAGCTCAACGAGAAACCGCCGAGCTAGCCGGCAGCGTAGAAATTTTCATCGGGCGTACTAAATAAAGGTGATGATGTGCTCAGATATGCAATCAATTTCAAGCCAGGTGATTTGGTTAAAGTCAGTGGCAGCCTTATCGAAAGCAGAATGTTTGTAACGGTACATGGCTTGACATATGATGGAAACGGTCTTCGTTCCCTTCATAAGGTCCCAATCGGGGCAGTTGGTTATGCCATCAGTGAAGCCACAGATATAGGCTATGTAGATATGCATTATCAGGTATGCCTCCCAGAAATTGGCACAATTCTTTATTTGTCTGAAAAAGTTTTGGAGCGTTTGGAAAAATGACTTGGAGTTTATTTTTGGATGATGAAAGAAGCCCGCCGGAAGATAGCGGGTATGTTATTGCCCGCTCTTCCGCTATGGCTATCTTTTATTGTGTAAAGAGGAAGTCACTCCCAAAATTCATGAGTTTAGACCATGACTTGGGTGGCGACGATGATACGATGAGATTTCTTCGAGAGTTGTTTCACCTCTGGGAACAACGAGGCAGTAAACCAAAAGAAATTCCGGAATATTGTGTTCATAGTGAAAATCCAATTGGAGCGAAGAATATCATCTCCTATATGGAGAGCTGGAAGAAGTCCGTTGGAGAATAACAATGGAAGCATTGAACAGGCTCAACCCAGAAGTTGGAGACCTAATAAAAACAGCAGAACCTTTTTCCGGTAGTTATGAAGGACATGTCGCTATTCCGGAAGACAAAGCAGCATATCTTCTTTACAGCGCTTCGCTACCGGATTACTTGAGATATTCATCATTGATTCCGCCCCAAGTTTATGGCTTCATTCTTTCCAGTGGTTATTATTTCAGTAACAGATATGTGCATGTATGTTTTCCGGAATATGGAAACTTCTATATGTTGAAAACAAGTATAAGACTTCTAACCGATAGAGATTTATTCGTCGTCACTCAAAAGTGAATCGGCCATTAAAGTCTTTATTTGGTCCTTAAGCTGAGTTTGCTGTTTGGCTTTCTTTTGTTTCTGTTGTTGCTGCAACTTCTTTCTTTTCTGTTCTTCTAACTTCTTTCGTTTTGCCTCAGCAAGTTTCTTTTCTTTAAGCTTCCTTTTTACATATTCCTGCTCTTCTTTGGTGAGGTCTTCCCAATTGCGTTTCTTTGTTCCGGCTTTTCTTTTAGGCTGCTGAGATTTTTCGGAAGAAGCCTTGTTGGAGGCTCTGTGCGCTTCTGTAGTGGCTTGTTTCTTGTTGTTCCGTACCTGCACCGATGAAACTTCAACGGACGCCTCATCGCTTTTATCTTTTTCTTCTTGCAGGTCGTTATTCTTTTTGTCGACAACAGAAGCTTCAACCTTCAACGGACGAACAAATTCAATATCAACTTCGGTCGGAACGAAATAGTGGTTTCCAAGAATGACCTCCAATTGTCCTTTGTATTCTTTTTCCTCACTGAAAAAATCTTCACTTGGAATGTTTACGCTCACATACCCATCATCATCTTTCTTTGCTGGGTAGAGCCAAGAACGACCAGCACCTTGTTCGCCAAGAACAAAACGAACATTGGGCTTTGTGGAATTCATCTCACTGGTAGAGCCCTCAATAGACACTTTGAACGCCAGTTCGTTTTCTTCGTTTAGATTCAATTGAAGTTTTGGGTTATTTGTCGTCATTCTTCTTCCTTACGACTTCACCTTTAACTATCACTTTTGGCTTCTGTCGTCTTGCAGATGAGCTGGAAACTATGGTTTTCACAGGCAAAAGCTTCACCTTATCTGTGCGAATTTCCGGAATTCGGGCTGACGATGTGACATCTTGCGAGTAGACAGACAGCTCACTTTCTTCGTGTTTGATCCTATCAACTTCTACCTGGAAAGGCTCATATTCTAGTTTGTATCTCTTCACATCTTCGTCGTCTTCGTGTTCTTCATCATAAACTTTGTCATTGACACGATGGAGAGCAGTTCGAATCTGAATATCTAGAACTTCACGCCTTCTCTGTCGTTGTTGCTGTTGCCTTTGTCTTTGTTGCTGCTGTTGCTGCTGCTGTTGTTGATATGTGGGCGTCTGTGCGGGTTGAGGTGTAGCCGGTGTTGTTCCACCAGAACGACCCACAATTTTCTTTGGAAGTCTTATGGTCTGCAACTCAATAAGACATTGTTTATCAAACCCACCATCGTAGAACATACAAGGTTCGTCATAGACAAACCTGTCGTCATCATAGATATAAGGCGAATCCGGAACTTCCACCTCGCTTAAGGTGGGTTTTCTTTCAACAAATTGAATAGCCATTATCTTGCTTTATCTTTACCAGTTTTCGTCTCTTCGTAACCTTTTTGTATAATCTTTTTCATTTCTTCCGGGTTGAATTCAAAGGCATCCTCATTTGTAGGAGCAGGAGGAGCATACACATTCAGTTTAATGCCCTGTTTATCGCAATATGCTTGCAGATCATTAATATAGATTTCGTTTGAAGCAATCTCGGCCACTCTTGTTCCTACATCAATAATAGAACCAAACCCTTTCCGCCGATCAACCTTTCTATCTAACGGAGAAGTTGCAACCACATCAATATGTTTTGTCCCGCTGTTTATGACATCCATTACCGGAATAGTGTTTCGAATGCCTCCATCAACCCACTTTTCACCTTCAATCTTTACCGGCGGGAACAGCATTGGAAAAACTGCACTTGCCCAAACCCAATCTTTAATGTTCGAGTCAGTTCCTTTAGCCACTTTATAACGACCGGTCGTAAGGGATGTCACTCCAACAGACAAATCAACGCCACTAGTTACAATCTTATCTTCATCAAGATTTTCATTTAATATGTCCTTTAAAGGCTGCATATTGTAAATGCTGCCTTTCCATAAAGACCAAATGTAGGTGAGAAAACCAGGCGCCCAATTCTTATAGATGCTTTTGTTGCCTTTCAGGTTATACCATATCTCTTCTAACCCTTCATAAGTTTCAAGCTGTCGCTTTGGTGGATACATAGCCAGCCAAGAGGCTAACAAAGCACCCACAGAAACACCAGAAATTATATCCCAAGACTTGCCTTCTTCTAGAAGTGCTCTAATCACACCAACAGAATAAGCGCCTTTGCTTCCACCGCCAGATAAAGCTAATGCTCGTTTGTTCATACGATTTTAAATAGAAAAGACGCCACAAAAATGGCGTCTTTTCCTAATAATGTTTATTTTTTAGATTATAGAAGTGGATCATACACAGATGCAACAGCATCCGCAATCTTCTCCCAATGGTTGTCACGAGCGTCCCAAGATTGTTCAACCTGGACTCCGTTTTCTCCATCGGCGGTAAGCCAATTCACTAGATTATCCG
>CAYXQY010000009.1:0-44474 GCA_964466525.1 uncultured Planctomycetia bacterium | reverse complement strand
CCATCATGCAATCCGATGAGATACCGGTCGTGTACGACGCCACACACAGTGCTCAGAGGCCTGCTTCGAAAGGAGACGAGACCGGGGGGAGCCGGGCATACATTCCGGAAATGATCCGAGCGGCGGTCGCGGCCGGCTGTAACGGTGTGTTCATGGAGGTGCATCCCGAGCCGGACCGGGCGAAAAGCGATGCGGCCACCCAGTACCCCCTTGATGAAGTGAAACCGGTTCTGGAATCGATGCTGCAGGTTCGGCGGGCTTTGCAATCCGGGAATTCGTAACGGGTAACCGTGTAGTTTAAGCGTTATTCGGTTTATACTTCGTCCGCCCTGCAGACGGTGTCCCGGCCGCTGTTTTTGGCACGGTACAGGGCGGCGTCGGCACGTTGGATGATCGTGTCCGAATCCTCGTCTTCGCTCTGCAGGGACGAAACGCCGGCGCTGCAGGTTAGCTGAAACGTTTCGTCGTTTGATTCAAACACCTGATCCCTCAGCGAATCGGCAAACCGTTCCGCAAATCGGGCGGCTTCCTCCGTCCCGGTACTGGGTAGAACCGCCATAAACTCTTCTCCTCCATATCGCCCGGCGATGTCGCTGTCACGTGTTTGTTCCCGGAGCAGGCGGCCGGTTACTTCCAGTACGTCGTCCCCCGCCTGATGACCGTATCGGTCGTTGACTTCTTTGAAGTGATCCAGGTCGATGAAGACGATTGATAGTTCCTGGTCGTAACGTTTGACACGTTTCAGTTCCGCTGAAAGCTGGTTCATGAGCGCATCCCGGTTGAACAGACCGGTGAGTTCGTCCGTTCGGGCCATCTCACGAACCCGGGCCAGCAACTTCTCTTTTTCCCGGTTCGACCGTTTCAGCCGTTTCTCCGTCTCACGAAGTTCTTCGTTTTTTGCTTCGATTTCCCGGTTGGTGCGTTCCAGCAGGCTGTTCTGAAGTTCGATTTCGAGTTCACGGAGAAGCCGGCTGAACTCCTCCGCAGTAAACTCATCCAGATGGGACCAGTTTTGACATTTGTCCGAGACGATCTGGGTCCATTCGTCGAACGAATTTCGTGGGGATAATTCTCCATGTTTGTCAACCGTCAACGGGTTTCGAGGATCCCCTCCCCATTTGATCGTTTCACGGTGTTCCGGCCGGAACCAGACGGTGAAGCAGTTTGCCGAACTGGTGAGCCGCCGAGCGTAGAAACCGCTGATATCGGAGGAGTGAGGCCAGTCCGAATCCCATTCGTTCATGATGGACTTCACGGAACAGGTTTCGTGACGTTTCAGGTGGTCCCGTATATCGGAAAGAAGTTCCCGGGCGGCGTTTTTCTGTCGTTCGTCCTCGTATCGCCAGAATATTTCTCCGTTGAGGTCAAGATAGAATACGTCGGCATCCATCAGGGAACGAAGAGGGGTCGACTGTTCTTCTAATTGCTGAAATAGATGGTTGTGATCCGTAATCGGTTCATCCATTCCTTCCCAAAATTTTCGAATTCTGTTGTACTGCTGTTCACGTTGACGGGAGATGAGCCTGCCGATCTGATTCGACAGGGTTTTTGCGATGAGCTTACAGGCGCTCTTCTGACTCCGGTTCAGGTGTTTGGGGGTTTCTGCGTGACAGGAAATCAACCCCCATAACTCGTCATCGACCATCAGGGACAGCGAAAGGGAGCCCCGAACACCCATGTTGCGCATGTATTTTCGGTGTACCGGAGGAACGGCACGAAGCTCAGAATACGTTAAATCAAGTTCCTCCCGGTCCCGGATCCCGTCCGGTCCCAGTACAGGCACAGGATTAACATCTACGTCCGGTATGAGTCGTACTGTGTTTTTTCGATAGATCCGGCGCACGGGTTCGGGAATGTCCGAGGCGGGAAACTGCAATCCTTCAAATGATTCAAGGTGGTTTCGTTTGATCTCGGAAACCACGGAGCCGTGTCCTTCCTCGTCAAACCTGTAGACCATGAGGCGGTCATATTGAGTGAAGGACCGGATACTCTGCAGGGTTCGATCGAACAGCAGATTCCGATCGGAGACGTTTCTCAGGTAATCGATTCGATCCGAAAGGTTTGTCATGAGGATTTCCGCGTCTCCCTCGTCCGCCGTCCGTTTTTCGATGTCGAAACCGGCCCGGTTTCCCACGGGAAACACCGATATGCGGAGGGAAAGGTTCCGTGTATCAATTGAGAAATATTTCTGTTCCCTTAATCGGTTCTCAAGGGATGATTGAAGAGCGCTCAGTGCATGATCCGGAAATAACTTGCCGAGTTTTTCACCGATCACATCGGACACTGGCCGTTCTATGATTGACTCCGAGTTTTGAGCGGCCGAACGGATTCGCATGGAGGGTACGTCCACTTCCAGAAACGTACCGTGTGGCTGGATATGAGCGCACTGGTGGATCGGGTCCGAATGGCAGGATTCCAGGTCCACTTCCTGCTTGATCTCCAGCGTCCCGGTGGATTTGAACGTTCGATCGGTCATTGGAACCAGGTCCGAAAAAGGGTAAATGTCGTACGGGCGGTGGTAATTGACGTTTGCAATTCCGTGTCGTTCGAAATACGTTCGTTGAAAAGCTTGCGAAAACGGTTCCAGTGGTCTCGTGTTTCGTCGGGGTTGTCCCGATAAAACGAATTTGCCTGCAGGGTCCCCTCGTCCAGGGTCTCTTTCAGTCTTCTCCGGATCACGCTGCTTCCGAGTTCGGAACCTTCCACGACGTAAAGGCAGCCGAGGGTCTCGGACACATTCCCCACCGACGGAAGTTGATCCTTCGAAACACGCGGAAGGTTTTTCTTTTCCTGTTCGGACCAGCCCAGCGTGCGAAGGTCGTCACCCAGCCGGTCTCGACGGCAACGGTAAGGAAACGAAGCCGGAAGGTGTTCGCGTACCGCCGGAATCAGACGCTCCTCAAGAGGCACGTACAGGCCGTAAAATCTGGCGATCAGTTGTTCGAACCGTTCGCGGGACAGGGGGGAAGCACCGAAGTAGGATCGATCAAGGCTCTCCTCGAGTTGTTTGTGTTGTTCGGAGGTTTCTTCCTTGACTCGTTTGATCGGCGCGATTTCCTGCGGAGACGGACCCATTTTTCTGGAGGAGAAGGCGTGTCAACTCATGAGGAGACCGTACATGACGGAAGTCGTATTGTACACGTATACAGAAGGGATTAACACGTTTGTCTTTCTGACGTGTTTCGGGGTCGGTGTGGGAAAACCAGATTCAGTGGGAGGTGCGTTCCAGTTCCGCTTCCTGATACGTAGCATCGTCCAGCTCCTGGATGAAGCGGCTCGGGTTCTGGAACGAGTCCCCGCGGCGCCGCTGCGAAAACAGCGGATAGGTCATGTACAGTTCGTCCCGGGCGCGGGTGGCGGCCACGTAGAACAGTCGGCGTTCTTCTTCGACGTCCTCCTGGTCGTCCATGCTGCGGTGGTGGGGAAATTCCCCCTCGCTCAGCCAGATGCTGTACACGACGTCCCATTCCAGTCCCTTGGCCTGGTGAACCGTGGACAGAACGAGGAAATCTTCCGACTCCGGCTGTTCGGGATCGACCTGTTCGGCGTCGAGGTTGGAGCGGAGCGCCATTTCGCTGAGAAATGATTCAAGGTCCGGTTGCCGGTCGGCGAACGTGGCAAGCTGATCGATGTCCTCCAGCCGCGACGGGGCGTTGTCGTATTCGTCGCGGAGGTACTGACGGTAAAAATCATCCAGAAGGGTATCGAACATCCGTGCGGCGCCGGCGTCTTCGGATTCCAGGTCCCGCAGGCGTTGCATGGTGTTTTTCAGGTCATTCCACGAGGAGCGGTTCCGTGCGGTTAATTTATCGTCGATGACCCCGGCGTCCATGCCCTCGATCGGGTTTTCCATGCGGGAAAGGGCGGTGTAAAGTTTTGCTGCGGTTTTCGCGCCAATTCCCCTGTATAGTTTCATGACGCGTTTCCACGCCAGTTCGTCCGAGGCGTTCAGCATCGCTTTCAGATAGCTGGTTACGTCCTTGATATGTGCCTGTTCGAAGAAACGAAGGCCCGATCGAACGTAATACGGTATGCCGCGCTGGGTGAGTTCGACCTGCAGGGTCAGTGAGTGATGGTGCGAGCGGTACAGGACGGCCTGATCGTTGAAGTCGATGTCTTCTTCCCGCTTCATGCGCTGGACGTGCGTTGCGATGAACTCGGCCTGTTCGGATTCCGTTTCGGGGATCAGCAACGTGGGCATGTATCCGGAATCCCGGATGGCTTCCAGCTCCTTGGGAAACTGGTATTCATTGTTCCTGATGCTTGAGTTGGCCAGGGAGAGAATTTCAGGGGTGGAGCGGTAATTGATTTCCAGTTTGTAAATCGAGGCGTCCGGATACCGTTCGTCGAATCGCAGTATATTCTGAAAGTTTGCCCCGCGAAACGAGTATATACTCTGTGCGTCGTCCCCGACCACCATCAGGTTGTTTTCCTGTTCGGCGAGGCGGTCCACGATCTGGCTCTGGAGTTCGTTGGTGTCCTGAAATTCATCGACCAGGATATGCCGGAACTTTCGGGCGTACCGGTCCCGCAGATCTTCGTGTTCGTCGAGTAGACGCAGGAGGTTCACGAGCAGATCGTCAAAGTCCATGACGTCCCGTTCCTCCTTGCGGACACGGTATTTATCGAGAATCTGCTCGAACGCGTCGACGTGCTCCATGTGGTAGTCGAACTGATCCCGCACCACGTCGTCGACGCTGCTCATCGTGTTTTCCGACAGGCTGTGAATGGTATGGATGACGGAGGTTCCCGGAAGGTCCTGATCCCGTTCGTCCATGCCAAGATCGGCGATGGTGTCGTCGAGAAATGTTTTGGCATCCTCCGAATCCATGATGGTAAACTGACTGGTATAGCCAAGTTCCGTGGCGTGTCGACGGAGTATTTTATTTGCAATGTGATGAAACGTTCCGCCCCAGATGTCGTCAGCCCGTCCCCCGGTTAAGCGATTCACGCGGTTGACCATTTCGTTGGCCGCTTTGTTCGTAAAAGTGGCCAGCAGAATTCGATCGGGTTTCACGCCCTGTTCGATCAGGAACGCTGCCCGGAATGTGATGGTTCGGGTTTTTCCGCTTCCCGCGCCGGCGAGGACGAGCATCGGTCCCCCCTGGTGCCGTACGGCCTGAAGCTGCTGCTTGTTTAGTTCCGATTCGTACTCGATGCCGAAGTCCTGTTCGGCACCGGTGGAATCAATCGTAAATTCCCGGGTCATGTTCTCTGGGTTTGTAGTTGACGATACGAACTTCGTTCGGCCTGGGGTGTTAATGGTGGCGAAGACAGCAGCCTGAAAAGCAGGTCGCTTGCTTTGAAATCCTTTACTGTTCCGTAGGTGCGGTGGTTTTCTTCTCCGTGTTCTTCTGTTGTTCGTTTTCGGGAGGAGTTGTATGAATTTCCATCCCGGATTCGATTTTGCCAATAAGGGATCTGGTTTCAGGCACCGCAAAACTGAATGGATATTCCTCTTCGTTAAACACCTGCGTCACGTTTAGTTTACCGATCACGGATCCGTTCTCCACGGCATAGACGGTGGTATCCGGCTTGACCCCGTGTTTTTTATAAAGGTCGGTGACGACACGTCCCTGGTTAATCATGATCACCGAACCCACGTGATGTGGTTTGTCCGATGAAGGGGTGGAAGCATTTGAGTCACTATCATCGCTTTTTTCGTCTCTGTTCTTTCTGTTTCCGTTTCCATCCGTGGGCTCATCGATACGACTGGCCTGAGCCTCCGTGTTGTTGTCTGGATCTGAATCCTCCGGGTTCGACACCTGCGTCCCTTCGGGGCCGGGTTCGTTCCGGTCCTTTTCGTTCTGATTGGACTGCGCTTCGGTTTTTGTGTCTTTCCCCGCGCTGTCCGTTTCACGAGGAGGCATCGTTCCCGGGTACTTCCGGTTCCCGAGCATCTGATTGTATTTCTGCTGGAGGTTCCGGTATTTCTGCCGGAGCTGATCGTGTTTCGAGCGCAGTTCACGCATGGATTCTTCGGACGTTTCCCACTTGTTCCGGTACGTGCGGAGGTCTTCCCGAAGCCTGTTTCGTTCTTTTCTGATACTGGACAGCTGCTCTTCCTGCCGTGCCACTTTCTCTTTCAGAAGGGTGATCTTTTCCTGCAGGGTACTAATTTTCGAATCCTTGAGCGAAAGCTTCTGTCGGATTTGATCAAGCTGGGAGGTCAGTGTTTGAAGGTGTTTTTCAATCGACTTCAGCTGTTCGTTTGACGGCGTGTTTTTTTGGGGTGAGTTGGGGGAGCCTGACGAAGCCGATGGACCGGATTCCTCTTTCGGACCGGTTTCGGAATTGTTCGTGGATGGAAGTTTGGGTTCGGGGGATTCGGAGGAAGGGCCGTCGGAAGCGGAATCGGTGGATTTCGCTTCGGTTTCATTCTCCGTTTTGGGGGGCGGAGAAGAAGAGCTGGAATCGTCCGAAAAAAGCGGTTTGGAAACCGGTAAAAGAAGGCCGATAGCCAGTATGGTCAGCGTAACGCCGCTACGGATGAAAAATCGTTTGAGGAGCCGACAATTATCTTTCATGTTGGTAGGATGGAGTGAGTGCAGGTGGCATGAGCAGGGTGAACGGTTAGTAACTGAAGGCAGGGGTAATTTTGAGAAGTGTAACTTCGCCGTCCGGATTGACTTCGTAAGCGCCCATCTCCGCCGGCAGGAGAAAACAATCTCCTCGATGGAACGAAGGGGGTGGCGTGTCGCCGTTGCCGGCGAAGGAACCCGCTCCGTCCATAACGGTCATGAGGTGGAAGGATTCAGGCACGTGTTCTTCCGTGTAGGATTCTGTGGCGACAATTTTTTCGAGTTGAAAAACAGGTGTTTTTACAAGCAGTTCCCGATCCTTCCACGGTCCCTTCTTTTTCGAGGAACGCGTTCGCGTGCGGCCCATCGCCTGAAAGTCAATGACGTCAAGCGCTTTGTCCAGATGAAGTTCCCGGCTGTTCCCTTCCGGTCCTGTCCGTCCCCAGTCATGCAGGCGATAGGTTACGTCCGAGTTCTGTTCGACTTCACAGAGCAACACGTCCCCGCCGATCGAATGAATGATGCCCGGAGGAACCAGGATGACGTCTCCCGGGCGTGCGTCAATACAATTCACCACGTCCATAGGGCGGTCGTCCCGGAGTGCTTTCACGAGCTCATCCCGATCCACGTTGGGAAGAATCCCCCGGATGACCTGTGCATCTTCATCCGCTTCTATAATGTACCACGCTTCAAGCTTGCCCGCGTCCTTCTCGTGCATCTGAGCGTATTCGTCTCCCGGATGCACCTGTAACGACAGGTTTTCTCGTGCGTGCAGAAATTTGACCATCAGTGGGAATCGCCCGAAGTGGTCCAGGTTTCGGTCTGAACCGAGAATGGCGTCCGGGTGGTCCTGAAAACAGGTACGGATGTTTTTTCCCTGCCATGGACCGTTTTCAATTACGCTGATATGATCTTCTTCTCGATCGACCAGGTTCCAGGATTCTCCAAACGTTGATTCGGACGGGAGTTCCGTGTCGAAAAAGGAACCGAGGCGGCGTCCTCCCCAGATTTTTTCTTTGAAGATCGGTTCTAACCGGAGCGGATAAAGTTGCATAAAAACCCGTGTGTGGAGATGCGAGTTGTAAGTGGTCGTTCAAAATGGCGAGGGGGATCAGAGAAGGCCCGGTGGATGGCAGGGGGTTATTCCTCCTGAGCTTCTTTCTCCGGCTCCTCCTGAACCTGCTCCGTTTCGATACCGGGTTGTACCGCGTCCGGGGTCAGGTCGGCCGACTGAAGTTTGGAAAGACCGAATACGCTGTCTTCTTCTTCGTCAAACACCCCCAGTTCCATTAATTTTTTGACCCGCTCACGCCGGGTGAGCACATTTCGTTCCCGGGTGAGATCGTCCTGAGATTTTAGGGATTTATGCAGGGACATAGCTTATTAATCAAAATACAGAAAGAATAGTTTCATTACGCGTTCCTAATTGTACTTATTTTCAGGAATGATGATCCGTTTTTCAAGTTCCGGATCACGCCGAAACGGTGTACTATGAATTATGTATCACCCGTGCCTGCTCGGCGGTTATGTCGATGATGTCCGTACGGTAGTCGTCCCCGTATCTTGTGCGCTGCAGCCGGGTCTGAAGCTTCTCTGCGGTACGTTTCGCCTGATCCCGGCTTTCGAAATAACCAACAACGATCCAGTGAGATTGATTCCCTTTCAGGTTCTGCAGGGTGGTGACGTAATTGAGCCCCGCCTGTTGTTTCAGCGCTTCAATATGTTTGGCCGTATAGTTCTGTATATTGTTATCGGGGGGGAATGCAATGAGAGCAATGGTGTAATACGTCTGACCGGGAACGATGCCGGATGATCCACCGTCCGAACCGGGGTCGCTGGCCGTGGATTGCTGGCTGCCGGTTTCGGACGTTCCTTCTGCGGGAACGGGTTCGGTTTTCTGTGCCTTATTTTGCTGTTGAAATTCCGTTGCAACGGGTTGATTCGTGGAGACCTCCTGTTTGTTGGCAGCTGTTTGTAACCCGATGAAGTACGAGCCAATGACGGCCACGATGGCCAGCATGAGAAGGAACACGGATGCGCCGCGGGAAAGAATGATTTTTCCCTTGAGGTCTTTTCCCTGCGCCGGGTCCTGGATGTGCGATTCCGTTTCGGACTCCGTTTCTGTATCTTCAGGGGGCACGGTGCCGGACGATGGAGGTTGAGGAGGTTGTTGCTTGTGCTCCGAAGGCGCTTTGCCGGCGTCGGGTGTGTGATTTCTGGCCTCGGGTGAGGATGGGTCGGGTGTGTCCGGGGATTGGTCGTCACTTTCGGCTGCAGCGGATTCTTCAGGTCGGGAACTCGTTTCCTTTTGCCTGTTCACCTCCCGTGTGTTCTGCTGATCTTCCCCCTCGTTCTGATCAGCCTGTTCATCTTCCCGGTCTTCGTCCGAATCTTCTTCCTCGTTGTTCTTATCGTCCAGGTCCACCTGATTCTGGAAGATTTCAAACAGTTCGGAGTTGTCACTACTATTTGCCATCTGGCCAGTGTCGCAAAATCAGATCCGGGAGGTGTCGTAAACGAATCGTTCTCCCTGTCGAACTGCAAGTGTTCGGAGTTTTGTCTGTTTCCAGTCGGCGGTGGTGTCAGGAAAAGAGACTTTCATGCCCGAACAACGACTATGCTGAATATATATTATATCAGAATTTTTAGATAAATCCAATTTACTCCGTTCGGGAAGGGTTATGAAACAGGGGCGGTGGAGGACATCATTTCGTCCGGCCGGGCGTGCCCTGAATTGAGCCGGGAGCCTGCCACTTGTAACGTTTTCCGCGAAGGTTGTTCCAGTTGTTCCAGATGCGGATGATTTCGAAACGAGCGGAGTTTCCCCCTCGATTGACCACCGCGTGGGGTTGACCCCGGAGCATCAGGCGGTTATCGGCAGGGGACCACCGGAGAAGATCCCCCCGGGCCGATCCCCTCATGTCCCCGAGGAACACGTGTTCCGTTGCCCGTACCGTCCGGACCTGATTGGATTCGGGGTTAAACTTAATATAAAGCCGTCCGCTGCGCAGTTGTCCGTTCGGTTTTAGCACACGCGCTGGACCAAGTACACGCACGCGACCTTTCCTTCGGTGGATAATAAAGGGAGCCCCCGTGGTGACCTGAAGGTAGTTTGAAGGGGGGACCCTGTTCTGGGATGGATCCTCGGGAGAGGAAGCAGAGGACAGATCGATCCTCAATCGTTTTTGTCCCTTCAGAACCACCGTGTGATGATCCAGTCGAAATCGAAAGGTGTCTGCCAGTGCTCGATGCCGATTCTGTGACACGGTCGCTTTCCGTTTTCCGCCATGGAGAATTGCTTGTTGGTCGCTCCGGTCAAGCACGAACCGATCCCCACGGGCTTTGCCCTGATCGGAGGAGATTCGTACCGATCCATGTGCCTGCAGTGAACGGAGCCGGTTCGTTCCGGATCCCATGCGAAAAGACAGGTTGTCCGCGTTCAGATGCCAGGTTGTTTCCTTCGTGTCCGAGTTTTCGGACGTCCCGTTCCGGGCGGGTTGTTCCGTGCGTTTGCCCGATGTTTGCCCGAGGAGCTGGAATCCTCTTTTCCGGTTCATCCGAAAGGTGGTTCGAACATTATGGCCGGCGGAAAAGGTTCGCTGAGATCGATCGATGTCGATTTTCCCGGCGATGATCCGGTTACGCAGGTCCGTGATGATGCTTTTTTTCGGGGAGGTAAGAAGAATGGATCCGGTGGGGGGCAACCAGGTGAGGTGCTCCCCGGTGGAAGCGATTTGATTCGAGAGGAACAGGACGTTTTCTCGTGCTTCGAGCATCCGAACGCGAAGGGCGTCTCTCGGTTGTAAACCGGTGTTTTTCTTCTTTTCCCGTTCATTTTTCGGGGGGGCGCTGCGTTCCGTAAAAGCTATAGACAGGTCGTTTGACTGAAGGCGAGCCCCCCGGCGATTGACGAAGACCTGGCCGTTAAATTCGGCATTGCCTTCTCGTCGCTCGTTCCCTGAGTCCGGTGTGCTGCGTGTCCGTTCGATGCGACCGGTTCCCGACACGTAAATTGTGGTATCCGATGAGTTTCGCCCGGACGCACGATTGGTTTTCTCGTGGAGCTGTATAAATTGGGAGTTTCCCTTCAGGTGAAAAACATCCCAGGTTCTTTTTCGGTTCATCGTCACATGGTCGGAGTGGATATCGATGTTCGGATCATGGAGTCGTACCGTACCGATTGCTTCGATGGACCGGATACGCAGGTTTGAATCACGGTCGGGGGATGTGTCGGACCGAGAGGTATCCTGGTTCGATTGTTTCCGTTCGATCAGTTTGATGTGCAGTTCGTCCGACGTCTGGTGAAGGGTTCCCTTTTCAAGCACGCGATACAGAAACACATTCCGGTAAATTGATAGTTTCCAGGCCCTTCGTTTTGCTGTTTCGTCAACAAGACGTGCTTTAAAAGGGCCTGATCCCGAAATTACATATTGCTGACCCCGTACGGACCGAGTAGGTTCTGTGTTCCCTCCTGAAGCGAGTTTCCGAATGCGCTCCGGTGAAAGTTGCATATAGACGTCTTTTTCGAATTTGTATTCCGAAAGCCGACTGTTCCCGGTAAATCCGGTTCCCTCAATCGATAAACCCGAACGCTCGACCTGTACCCGGTGGTCTGATTTCGTATACAGCCGATCAGTGTCGAAGTCGGCATAAAGCTGACGCGTCGTAAGCGTTCCGCCCCGTCCGGTTTCCACCCGGGCGTTTCCTTTCACAAAAGCGACGTTGTCCACGGTTTTTCGGCCGGTCCGACCGGAGATGGTAACACGTCCGGGGACCTGGTCCGACGTGTTCCCCTCTTCACCGGACCTGTCACGACGTGACGGGAAGTATTTGATACGGGGGGAGTGTACAGTAATTTCTTGCTGTTCTCCACGAGTTATCGATCCCCTGTCGCCTTTGAACACCCAGACCGGTTTTTGATCCGAACGATGCTGATAATAAGGGAACACAAATCGGCCCGCGGACATACCCTCTTCGGCGTCCGGATCCGTGCCTTCGGAATCTTCCCGGGATTCATTCGTCTCCTTCTGATTCTGGATGTGGATGGGATTTACCGCCGGTATCGGAAAGAGAAAAGAGAGCCCGTAAAGGATGCCGATCCCAAGTATGAGGAGGAAAATGGAGGTTTTTTTCATCGATAACGGCGTACGATCTCCTGCCATTTATTCTGTGTTTTCAGGATAAGTTCCGCGATTTCTCGGAACGCGCCGTTACCTCCCCGTGTTTGCGTTACGTAGTCCGCACGTTTTCGAATTTCGTCGGAAGCATCCGGGACCGTCGCGGAGAAACCGGCTTCCAGAAACGGTTCAAGGTCGGTCAGGTCATCGCCGATATAGCAAATCTGGTCAGGGTTCAGGTTGTGTTCCGAAGCGACCGTCCGGAACGGTTTGATTTTGCGGTCGGCACCCGGGAAGAACTCCTGGATGTCCAGCTCTTCTGCCCGTGCACGAAGCGGTGGGGAATCCCTGCCGGAAATCAGCGTCACGAGAATACCGGCGTGCTGGAGGAGTTTGATACCGGACCCGTCGTGTGCGTGAAACGCTTTAATGTGTTCGCCTTCGTCCGTGAAATAGATCGTACCGTCCGTCAGGATTCCGTCACAATCCGTAATGACGCCGTCAATCTGTTGTAACTGCTGGTCACGTTGGGTCATGGTCTCGTAAGGGTTCTGTTATTCGGAAATGGATTGGAGGATGGAGAACTCGGATCGATTAGCAATTCAAGATGCAATTGTCATCGGGATCGAAGCCAAAAATTGATTATTGGAAAACTCCGACCACGTCAGCGATCCGGCGAGTTTCGCGGACGAGCGTGAAGTCCACTACTACCGATATTGTACGTGTATCTACGATAAATCGTTGCAGAGGTATTGAACACAATTGTTTCATCAAAACGGGATACGGGCATTCGTTTATCCACACGGACAGGTCATCTGCGAGCCGTCACTCATTGCGAACATGCTTCGTACTGCAGTGGCGATTGTGGTCGGACGGGCGGAGCCGGTTGTTTTTAGCAGTTCCTCAGTCAATAAGTCGGGCTTCAAGAAGATCCTGAATATCAAGCATTCCTACCGGTTCCCGGGCGTCGTTGACGACCGGAAGTTCATCCACTTTTTTTTCTTTCATGACGCGTCCTGCCTCGGTCGCAAGTTGCTCGGGATGGATTGTAATCGGATTCGAGGTCATAACGCTTTTTATGGTGCGCTGTCCGATTTGCTCGGTGCTGTCCTCCGAGAGCCGGCGCAGGTCGCCGTCCGTGAAAATGCCGCTTAACCGCCCGTCGGTGTCAACGACATTTATCGCCCCTGCGCGAGCCCTTGTTATGCTGGCTAGTGCATCACGGACGATGGAATTTTCATTTACGATGGGGTTGTGCTCGCCCGTTCGCATAATTTCTTTCACTTTCATCAGTTTCCGGCCAAGCGAACCGCCGGGATGAAAACGAGCATATTCGTCCCGGGAAAAATCACGCCGCTCAAGGGTGGTCAGACAAAGGGCGTCGCCCATGGCCAGCAAAGCGGTCGTGCTGGTGGATGGGGCGAGGCCCATCGGACAGGCTTCTTCCATGTTTCCAATTTCGATGACGCAATCCGCGTGTTTTCCAACTGTACTGTTTCGATCGGACGTGATGGCCAGGATGTCCGAGCCCACGCCCCGTAGAGGTTCGATCAGACGGATGAGTTCTTCAGTTTCGCCGCTATTGGTCATCATCAGGA
Organism: uncultured Planctomycetia bacterium; assembly: GCA_964466525.1. Classification (GTDB taxonomy): domain Bacteria; phylum Planctomycetota; class MHYJ01; order CAYXQY01; family CAYXQY01; genus CAYXQY01. The sequence goes on along the minus strand of CAYXQY010000009.1, from coordinate 31,238 downwards.
CCTGGTCCGAGGACGTGACCCGTCCAAGGTCGCCGTGATAGGCGTCCGCCGGGTGGAGGTAAATCGATGGGGTGCCTGTGCTTGCGAACGTTGCGGACACCTTCTGTGCGATCAATCCGGCTTTTCCCATGCCGGTTACAACAACCCGGCCTTCGCAGGACAGGATCTCCTCGACCGCGGTAACAAATGTGTCATTCAGCCGCTCCTGGAGCGACTCGAGTGCCTGTGCTTCCGTGGACAGGACCTCGGCGGCGAAATCGAGGTCGTCACTGGACATGAAACATGCTGTTTCTACGTGGTGAGCGAATGATGCTAAGGTCCGAAAGGTAACTGGTTGAACCGGGAAAATCAAGGTTCCCATAAATATTGTCGGGACGAATGTTCACTTCTTGAAACGTCGTTTCCGAAACAATATGATAGGAATTACCGGTCAATACGATCAATTGTCATTTCTGCGGGAACGACGTTAAAGGAGGAGCGAAATCGGATGAACACAGATCTCAAATCCATGGCGTGCCGTGTTATTGCACTTGCCGCTGTCATCGGTAGTTTTACGGTGTTCGGTGTGATCAGTGGGTGCACGTTCGATGCCCAGCACAATCGGGCCCACTGGGAATCGTTTAAGGGGGATGTGCGTGATTCCCACCAGTTCATCGATCGGACGTTTTTTAACTATGACTGGGACGATCCCGAAAACTGGTATATCGAACGATAGTTTTCGGGCGATGACGGCGTTATCCTGCTAAGATCCGGATGGTCGAAATATTTGTTCGACGTTTCATTGCTGGCCTGACATTTTGTACCCGCACGATTGACCCGGCAACGACGGATCGATACAGACCTTTCTTTTGACGATCTCCTGTTGCCCGTTCTCTCTCGACCGCATGGTGTTCTGCTCGAAAGCAACGGGACGGTTCAGGCGGGGGCGGACTGGTGCTTCGCCGGCATTCGGCCGTATATCATTCTGCAGGGCGATCTTGAGAACGTCGAGGTGTACGTTCCGGGACGTGGTGATGTGATCCGACGCGGAACGGGTTTCGAGACACTTCAGCAGATCCTCGACGAGCTACCCGGGGAAACATCGAGCGGTCCGGTTCCGTTTGATGGGGGAGCGGTGGGGTTTTTCGGGTATGGGGCGGGTCGGGCGTTTGAGTCACTCCCCGCCGAATCCCGTCGCGATCTCGAATTTCCTCACCTCTACTGGGCGTTTTACGATGAGGTTCTTGCCTATCGTCGCAGCAGTAAAACGTTCTGGCATGTTACCTCGGAGATTCCCCCGTGCGTTCCGGAGGGGGGACGAGATGTTTCACCCGTGGAGGAGCTCCTGGATGAAGCATCGGTCATTCCATCCATTGAAGGACATGAGCTGGAGGTGGACGGGGAACGCATTGTATCCAACACAGGTCGTTCAACGTTCGAGGCGATGGTTCGGGAGGCAAAATCATTTATCGAAGCGGGAGACATCTATCAGGTGAACCTGTCCCGACGTTTTGCTGTTCACGATATACGGAATCCAGGAGCTGTATACCTGCGATTGCGCTCGGCCAATCCCGCTCCGTACAGTGGATACATCGGGGCCCGGAACTTTGCGGTCATTTCGTCCAGTCCGGAACTGTTCCTCCGACGCCGGGGGTCACGAATTACAACGCGTCCCATCAAAGGAACACGGCCTCGATCAGCTGATCCCTCGGAAGACACGGCGAACAGGCAGGCCCTGCTGAACAGCGAGAAGGACCTGGCCGAACTCCATATGATCGTCGACCTGGAACGAAATGATCTTGGACGAGTCTGCAAGTACGGTACAGTACGAACCGATCGGCTTCACGAACTTGAGACGTTCGAACATGTGCATCATCTGGTCGGAACCGTTTCGGGGGATCTTCGGTCGAACGTGAACGTGACCGATCTTCTTGAGGCCACGTTTCCCGGAGGAAGTGTGACGGGCGCCCCGAAGATCCGGGCGATGGAGATTATTGACCGCCTGGAGCCCACCCGTAGACAGGTGTATACCGGTTCCATGGGCTGGATTGGCCACGATGGAGACCTGGAATTGAACATCTGTATACGGACCCTTGAGTGGAAGGATCAGTCCCTCTACTTTCAGGTGGGGGGAGGGATTGTTGCGGACTCGGATCCGGCGGAGGAGTTCCAGGAGACAAAGGACAAAGCCAGAGGAATGATGGATGCATTACTCGGACAGGATCGTGAATAGCCGTCTGCCGAACAAGTCCGCTTCGTCCCCTCCACTGCGTTTTGTCCGGCCGGGTTCAGAAGTGTTTACCGATCCCACGGTAAGGTTTTGTTCGTCTGGCCGCTTTTTCATTTCATAAATGAATTCGGAGGACGTGATGAGTATCGTGGCAGAGCTCAGTGTGGCACCGGTTATTGAGGGGAGCATGTCCGAGCAGGTCGCTCGTGCGGTTGAGGCGCTTGAGGAGTTCGACGTTGAATACGAGACGCACCCCATGGGAACGGTCATCGAGGCAAAATCAATTGATGAACTGTTTGATGCGGTAAAAGCTGCTCATACGGCCGTTGAGGCGGATCGGGTAAGCACGTTTCTAAAAATCGACGACAGGCGAAATCGATCGGGCGGTGCGCGGGAAAAAGTACGTTCCGTTGAGAAGGCGCTGGGGCGTACAGCCAGCAGCACACACGAAAGTCACGGGTAGAAGGGGACCGAAGGAACTGAATCTCGCCTGCGGAAGAGGAAATCAGGACATCCCTCAGAGGTCGGAGAGGTGTTCGTTCATTTTTCGCCGGTACAGTTCCTGATCTTCCGAGGAGTACTGAATGAAGCGGATGTGCTGGATCGTTTCGATTTTCGGAAGCTCGTCCCGTACCGTCGTAAGCGCAACGGTCGCTGCTTCTTCGCCCGGATATCCAAACGCCCCGGTGGAAATGGCCGGGAACCCGATTGAAGGAACTTCGTGTTCGATGGCCCTCCGGAGGGAGTTGCGATAGCACCTCGCAAGTAGTTTGTCCTCCGGGGTGTCACGTCCGTAGACCGGTCCGAGCGTATGTATGACGTAGGAGTTGGGAAGATCGTGGGCGGAGGTGATGACGGCCTCCCCCGGCTCAATCGGGGCCAGTTCACGACATTCTTTTGCCAGTCCCGGACCGGCTGCGTTATGGAGGGCTCCCGCCACGCCCCCGCCGGTCCGAAGCTGTGCGTTCGCTGCGTTCACGACGGCGTCCAGATCCGGTGCCGTCGTTATGTCTTCCTGTCTGGCTTCCAGCGTAATTCCGTGGATCGTACGTTCCATTGGTTGATCATCCTGATAACTGATCCTGTATAATTCATCAGGCGCTCGTAAGTCCGGGTACAGATGAAGTGTAGAAAGAGAGCAGTGATCTGTCAACTTTGGTAGTATGCATACGCAAATTTATTGGGGCGTAAGCATGATTTCGGAATGCATCTTCACCGTTCGAACGCCCGTAGCGGTGTTACAGGTATCAGTGTTCGGGAGGGGCGTCACCCGTGTGACGTTCGGGAATGATTCAGCAGGGGGAGAGAGCGGGGGATGTCGTCCAGGCGTGCAACGGAGGATCCGGTTCCGTACGGAGCTCTGGTTCGAAATGTATTTTCAGGGACGATCCCCACAATTTACGCCACTCCTGAAACTGAAGGGGACGTCTTTTCAGCACCTCGTATGGTCCGAGATTCGGAACATTCCTCCCGGAAGCACACGGACATACGGAGAGGTGGCGAAGTCCGTTGGAAACAAACATGCTTCGCGCGCGGTGGGACAGGCATGTGGAGGGAACCCGATACCGATTTTAATCCCCTGTCACCGTGTGGTAGCTGAAGGATCAGTGGGGGGATACACCGGTCCGGATTCGATAAAACGAAAGCTACTGAAGCAGGAGGGGGCTTTATGACGGATGTCGGACGTGAATTGTCTCCGAATAAGCGGACGTCGATGGAATGGGTTTACACCGATGTGGTCCGGTAGGAGCCGGTAACTCAACGGTGAAATTTGATATCGGAAAGGGCGGTTGATATACTCTTTGAATCAAAATCAACCGTTTTGTGGGAAATGGAGGAGGAAAAATCGACGTTTCCTGTCATAGGCAGGTCGGGGCTTCCCATCTGGTTCCGTTCCGCATGGCATTTTATGCTCTCCCCCCTCTCTATTTAACACATCAGAACAAGCGAAAACGGTGAACCCCGAGTTGCAATTCTCTTGAAATATCAGGCTTCTCGTTCTTTCGGCCCGTAATCCATGACGCAAGCGAATAGAGAAAACAAACCGTCCGAGGACCGGTCCTCCCGACATGGGTTCTCCACTCGTGCCATTTCTGAAGGGGATCCTCCCGATTCCGAAACCGGCGCGATCATTCCCCCGATCTATCATGCGACCACGTACGAGATGGATGGGCCCGGCGAATCGAAGTCAGGTTACGATTACATCCGAACCGGTAATCCGACCCGGGAGGCCCTTGAAAAGAAGCTTGCCTCCCTCGAGAACGCCGAACACGGCCTGTTCTATGCTTCCGGCATGTCCGCTATTCACTGTGCCCTTACGACACTTGACGGAGGAGGGGAGGTGGTTGCAGAGGAAAACGTGTATGGCGGAACCCACCGGATCCTGACGAGTCTCTTTTCAAAATACGATATTTCCGTTTCCTGGGTCGACGGGACGGACACGGAACAGGTACAGCGTGCGGTTGGAGATAGCACGGACGTGCTCTGGCTGGAAACCCCGACGAACCCCCTGTTAAAAGTGCTTGATCTGGAACGGTGTGCCGAGATAGCGGAACAACACGGGGTCACGTCCATCGTCGATAATACGCTGGCGAGCCCGTATTTACAGAATCCGCTGGACCATGGGATCGATGCGGTGGTTCACTCCGCAACCAAGTATATCGGAGGACATACGGATGCCCTCGGCGGGGCGATTGTAACCAATAACCCCGAGTTTCACGAGGAAATGAAATTTTTTCAGAACGCGATCGGGGCCGTTCCGGGAACGCTTGAAAACGTATCGTTTTTGAAGGGGGTGAAAACGCTTTCACTTCGAATGGAAAAGGCCTGTGATAACGCTGCTCGTCTGGCTTCCTACCTCGAGGAACACGATCACGTCCGGGAGGTAAAGTATCCCGGACTTCCTTCACACGACCAGCACGAACTGGCGAAGGACCAGATGAAAAGGCCCGGTGCTCTGCTTTCGTTCGTGGTGGACGAGAAGGTGCAGCGGGAAATTGATACATTTTTTGAATCGCTTGAACTTTTTCCGCTGGCGGTCTCGCTCGGCGCCGTCGAATCGTTGATTAATCATCCCTGGTCCATGACCCATGCACCGGTTCCCCCGGAGGAAAAACGGAAGCAGGGCATTACCCGGGGATTGGTTCGTGTGTCGACCGGGGTCGAAGACGTCGACGACCTGATCGATGATCTGGCTAATGCGTTTCAACTCGCTACTCAGGAAAACCAAAGAACATGAGAGATCGAACCAAAATTCTTCGTGCAGGACAGGAACCCGATCCGGAAACCGGAGCGGTGACGGTCCCGATTTACCAGACCGCGACGTATAAAAAGAAACAACTGGGAGAGGAGCAGGAGTTTGAGTATTCCCGCGAGGGGAACCCGACCAGTCGAAAACTGGAAAAATCCATGACCGCCCTCGAAAACGGCATTGGAGCGGTTACGTTTAGCTCGGGTATGGCGACGATTGTCGCGTTACTTACAAGTCTTGAGGAGGGACAGCATGTACTGGCCAGTGACCGGCTCTATGGTGGAACCATCCGATTGTTCGACGAAGTCCTGGAGGACCTTGGACTTGACTTTACGTACGTGGATACGACGGATTTAACCGATTTTACGGAGCACATTCAGGAGAATACACGGATGTTGTTCGTGGAATCCCCCACGAACCCGACCCTTCGCATGACGGACCTTCAGGGGGTCTGCAATCTGGTGGAGGACCAGAATATTACCACGGTCGTGGATAACACATTTATGTCCCCGTATTTTCAACAGCCCCTGGACCTCGGAGCGGATATCGTCGTTCACAGTCTGACGAAATACCTCGGGGGCCACAACGATCTCGTGGGAGGCGTGGCGGTCGTGAACGATGAGGAATGGCTTGATCAGCTACAATTCATGCTCAAGACAATCGGCCCCCCACTCGCCCCGACGGAAGCGTACCTTACGCTCCGGGGAATTAAGACACTGGCCGTACGCATGGAAAAGCATGAGGAAAACGCAATGGAATTGGCTCAGTTCCTTCAGCAGCACGAAGCGGTGAAGCGCGTGAACTACCCGGGACTGGAAAGTCATCCTGAACATGACGTCGCCAGAAAACAGATGTCCGGGTTTGGAGGGATGCTCGCCTGTGAACTCAAAGCGGGGCTCGATAAGACGGTGGACGTTGTAGAGTCCACGGAATACTGGATTTTCGCGGACTCACTTGGGGGGTGCGATTCGTTAATTTCTCATCCGGCAACCCAATCACACGAGGATGTGGATCGAGAAATACGGGAGGAACAGGGGATTACGGATGGGCTGGTTCGACTATCGGCGGGGCTGGAGGACGTAGAAGATCTGAAGGAGGATCTCGCCCGTCAGATCGATCAGATCTGATTGATTTTTCTGCCGGGTTTTACCGAGTCCCTACGGTAAAAGATCATCGGGGCGGAGCCGGGATTTCCGAATGGATTGTGGTTCCGGATGATTCAAAGACGGTTCTGCGTGTTGGTATACCTTTCGGTACCATGTCCGATTCGAATCAGGAACGGAAAAACGAATTGGGTTCGGACCGCGGAAAGAAGCTAACCGTCATTCAACTCGGACGCGCCGCGTATGAACCTGTGCTGGACGTTCAGAAGCAGCAGCACCGTGAGCGCGTTGAGGGAAATGTACCCGATAGGCTTCTGTTCGTGGAGCACGAACCGGTGTACACGCTGGGAAAAGCGGCGGATCCGGACCACCTTGTTGCATCGGATCGGTTTCTGCGTAACGAGGGGATCGACGTGGTGGAAGTCGAGCGTGGTGGTGACGTGACCTACCATGGCCCCGGACAGGTTGTTGGGTATCCCGTACTGGACCTCCGGGAGCACCGGCGCAGCATCAGCTGGTACATGCGTTCGCTTGAGGAAACGATTATCAGAACCCTCGAAACGTTTGGCATTGAATCAACCCGGGAAGAAGGTCGCCCCGGCGTCTGGGTCGATCAGGAGAAAATCTGTGCGGTGGGCGTGCGAATCGCTCGATGGGTCACCTACCATGGATTCGCGCTGAATGTGGATCCGGAAATGGATCACTTCGAAGGCATTATTCCCTGCGGCATATCGGATGCCGGGGTTGTGAGCATGTCCGATCTGTTATCGCCGGTTCCGGATCCGGCCGAGATTCGGAGGGAACTGACCTCCTCCTTTCGAAACATCTTCGGCTTTGATGAGCCTCATTGGAAACGTCTCAATCCGGTGGACGTTCAAGTAGAGGAGGGGACGGACGAGGCGAACGGCGTGACCTGATACGGCACTGAATTTCGAGGGATGGGGATCTTTTGTAGATGCACGGCGGGGGAGGTGGGCTCACGAAACCGATCCCATCGGATTTGACATGGATGTTCTACTCTTCCTGATCCGGTAACGGGGCATTCCAGGGAATTTCGTCCATCCCCTCCCGTTCATTACAGACCCGTGCAAGGGTGAAGAACAGGTCGGAAAGGCGGTTTAAAAACGGGAGGATGGTGTCCGATTGAAGGGGTTCTTTCTCGTTCAGGGTGACCGTTGCTCGTTCCGCCCGGCGACAGATGCTGCGGGCGAGGTGCAGATTTGCGGCGAGGGGTGTTTCGCCGGGAAGCACAAAATTGGTTAACGGATCGATTTCCTGAGACAGTCGATCAATCCACTGCTCGAGCTGTTCGACGTCTTCTTCCTGTATCCGTTTTTCCCGTGCGGACTGGTCCGTCGAGTTCTGGTCCGCCGCCGGAGAAGAGAGGTCGGCTCCGCACACAAACAGGAGCGACTGGATCTTCTTCAACATCTGTGCGAGTTCCTCGTCCTGACACGCACTACGAAGCACCCCGACATGACTGTTGAGTTCGTCCACCGCACCGTAAGCAACCACACGGGGAACACTTTTTGAAACACGTTGTCCGCCGAACAGGTGTGTGTGTCCTTCATCTCCGCTCTTCGTATAAATTTTTCCCATGGGTCCCGGAAGAAAAGCAGAAATCAAAAATGATGAAACTCCGGCTGGTCTTCACATGGATGTTACAACTGGTTTATGTATATACTCTCCACCCGCTTGGACGCTTGGTATCAAAGACGGTGTCGAGAAACTTCTTCTACATCGGAGCGACGGAAGCTGCAGATGTCATAGCAAGATATTTTGGTGCGTGGTGTTCAGACGGAAATTTCACCTTTCACGCGTTCGTTCGCGTCAGGGAACTAAGGAACTATTTTATGACCCGCTAAATAATCTGTCAACGGACAAAGGGTTCAAGCCGGCTGGTGTACTGGAGGTCTAACATCAACTTTTGAACCAGTGCAGACGTCAGGGCACGGACTCCGTGAGCTCGATCAGGAATTCTGTTGATCGATCCGCTCTTCGTAGGATTCACGAAGAAGCCGTTCGAATCGACGTCTATTAAATTTTCCCTTGGACGCCAGCGTTCCGTCCACGAACACGACCGGAACGGCATTGTGGTATCTATCGTACATCTCGGGATCGGATTCAATCTGTCTCAGTTCGATTTCAAATGGAATCTTGTTCTGAAACACGGAGATTTGCTGTTTTGCCTTGTGACAGAGGGGACAGTCGTCCGTTTCGTACAGGGTCACCGGCACCTCGACCTCGCACTGTTCCTCGGATGGTTTCATCTCGTTTATGACGTTCCATAAATGATCAGAAATATCACGGTAAGACGCCTGTTCGAACGTTTTGATCGGTGTTCCGAATTCAACGCGGGCGGTGCCTTCCCGTGGAAAGGAGGCGCCCCTGGGCAGAATGCCCTCGAGGCCGTCAATCCGGATCGGAACGATCGGAACGCGCATTTCGCGGGCGATAATTCCGATACCGCGCCTGAAGGGGTTCATATGTCCGTCGATACTCCGTTGTCCTTCCGGAAAGAAAAGGACGTTCCAGTCGTAATCCAGCAATTCGCCGATGTAACGAAGGCTTTGTCGAAATCCTTTTGACTGTGGAATCGGGAAAATGTTGTAGCATATCGTGGTAAAGTTCCAGAGGAGCTGCTTGGTTAACCGGCCCCGGAGCGAATCCGTTCCCCGTTCGAAAAACTCCTCCCAGGCGGCCACCGCGAGCCGGCTGTCAAACGGTCCGGGAAGGGCATCGATAATCACCCCGCCATCGAGGTGGCTGGTATGGTTCGCAATGAAGACGCAGGGCCCATCAAGGTTGTGCAGACGCTCCCGCCCCTTGACCTCCAGTGGGCGGCAGTACAGACGCAGCAGCGGCCTCGCCAGGGCATGGTGGTAAAACAGGCGACCGGCGGTCACGGCGGGATGACGGGTCCAGCGTCGAAATTTATCGGATTCGTCCGAGATTCCTCCCTGTTCGACCAGCTTTCTCAGTTCGGCCACCGTGGTTGAGGAGGTCACGTTCTGTTCTTCAAGGTCGACGTATTTTTTCTGTTCGATGAGGGTCACCAGCTCGAGACGATCCACGGACGACAGCCCGAGGTCCGAGCCCAGCTGATCCCCCTCTTCGATTTCGTTTATGGGGGTGTCGGTGATCTGTTTCAGCACGTTCAGCAGAGAATCACCGGCTTCTGTTACCGGGGCTTCTCCTTCTGGTTCCACCTCCTGTTCGTCCAGTTTTTCCCGCACCTCCATGCGGCGAATTTTCAGGGTTGTCGTACGGGGAAAGTCGTCTTCCGGCCAGGTGATTGCATCCTCGATCTGCTGTGTTTCGGAGAGGTTCCGATTGGCTTCGTCCACCACCTCGTCCGGATCGAACGGTTCGGTTCCGGGAAGAAGAACCGCCGTGATCCGATCGTTGAGATACAGGACGCACGCATCTTTTACGTCACTTGAGCGCTTCAACTCCTCCTCGAGGTCCTCCGGGTACACGTTCAACCCCTCATCCGTGACGATCAGATTTTTCTTCCGTCCGTTCAGAGTCAGAAACCCCTCCTCGTCGATTTTGCCGAGGTCCCCGGTGCGAAACCACCCGCTTTCAAATACCTGGTCATTTTTCTCCGGTCGCTGAAAATATCCGGGGAAGACGTTTTTGCCCTTCGCCATGATTTCACCGTCCGTATCCGTACGCAGGTCCACGCCGGGCAGGGCCCGTCCCACCGTACCGGGTTTATGGGCCCCCGGCATGTTACAGGTGAGCACCGGGCCCGTTTCCGTGAGCCCGTATCCCTGAAACACCGGTATGCCGACCCTCGTCCAGAACTGTTCCAGTTCCCGGTCCAGGGGGGCTCCCCCGACGACAAAGTACTCAAGCTCCCCCCCGAACGCGTTGATAATACGCCGAAACAGGAGCCTGCGGATCCAGCGGGGGCAGGAATCCGACCTCGAAAGCATCCATTCTATCAATCTCTTTCGGTTGCGGTCTTCGGCCTTCCGGAGCACCTGGTCACGAAAGAGTGATAGAAATCGAGGAACTGCCACCACCATGTCCGGCTGTTCACGCTGGAACCCGCTGAAGATTTCGGACGGTTTCAACGTCTGAAGGTACGTGATCGTGCCCTCCGTACGCACCGGAAGCCAGAACCCTACGGTTTGTTCGAACGCGTGACTGAGGGGAAGGAGGGAGAGAAAATGATAGGGAAAATTGACGACCCCACCTACGTATTCGATCAGAGAGTTCTGGTTGGCAACGAGGTTCTCGTGGGTCAGTTTCGTGCCTTTCGGGGTGCCCGTGGTGCCGGACGTGTAGATAATTTCCGCTGTTTCGTTCGGATTCTCCGGGAAATCGGGCGGAGCGGGGGTCAGCGACTGATCCTCCGGGAAAAGGAAATCCTCCATTTCGAATGCCGGAATGTCATGATTGACTTCCTCGTTGACCCGGGAGGAAAAAAGCATCTTTGCGTCCGTTTCCTCGCGGACATCTTCGACAAAATCGGGATGAGACCCCATGTCGATCGGGACAAGGGGCGAACGGTTGAGTATGCAACCAAGATATACCCAGATCCAGGCCGGGCTGTTCGGGGCCCAGACCATGACCGGGTCGCCGACACCTACCTCATGATCCAGGAGAAGACATCGTATGCGACGGGCGTTCTGGTATGCCTCCGGATACGTCCAGGAAAACGTGCGATATTGCGTGCGAAACCGGAAGGCTTCCGCGCCGGTTCGGGTCCGGAAGGACTGGATGACGTCGGTCAGGGTTTTGGGTGAATCGGACGGACACATCGACGAATCCCCGGAAGGTGAACAGAAGATCCTGAAGCCGCTTTAAAATGTCAAGTATATTCGCATCAATTGCAAATATGGGGAAGACTAAGGGCTTCCTCGCCGTCAACGAAGGACGACGAGGGCCCTTAGGATAAGGAGGGTGTCCGTCTCACTTTTCGTACCGGAAGAACGACGGAAAAATGTTACAAGCACCTGGCAAGGGTGGCTTGAACGCATCGTTCCGGCACGAACCCATAGTGTACTATAATCCAGGGTCTCAATCAAGTTTATGTTTTAATTTTGTTAAATCCTAATTCTGGCGGAAACCGAATTTAGAAGTGAAAATGACTTCAGCAAGTTGCTTTCGTGAGATCTCTCTTTACGATTCATCGAAAATTGCAGTTTTTCCCCCTTCATATTTGCTTCAAGGCAAGAACTGCTACTGTTCAACCCGTCTGAATTGAGTTCTCGCTCCGATCAGGATAGACCAGTCCCTGAGGGGGAAACGTCCGAATTGAGTCGATTTCCGTTCAGGTCAGGGAGGGGGTGGGCGGAGAATTGACTCGTGACCAGATCTCGTCCAGCTGCAATCTGACCAATACCTTTTCGGTCACTTTCAAATAAATATATCGACCGGTCTCAACCACCTTTCCTGCCACGTCCAGCAGTTTCCGGCGAAAGGTCTCCGGCATACAGTCCCCCTCGGATAACACTCCTTCTGGCAGGATATCCGCTTTGAACGCTTCGTACAGGTTAAACGCCAGCACCATGATGTTGAAGTATGCGTTGTTCGGTTCGAAATCGAGCATCGGTAACTGCTCGGTTCCGAACTCCTTAAAACACCTGTGGGTCCGCTCCTCTTCTCCTCGCCGGTGTGCCAGCTGTAGCACCTGCTCGGTTTCTACAAGCCCCTTCCTCTCAATCCGTTCAAGACCGGCTGTTATGGCCTCATCCATTCCCAGGTTCGTTACATACACGTTTCGTCTGCGGGCAAATTCAAGCTGTACCTGTCCCCCTGAGTCCACACGCCTGGATAGAATCATTCGCCGTGGCTTCTCCCAACCCTCACAGCCGTATGCAAACTCAAGTGCCTCATAGGTGGCTCCCCCTTCTTTTTTCATGGGTTCCCACTCCTTCTCCGGAAATTCATCGGTAAACTCCTCAATCTCCTCCTCCAATCGTCCACCAATAACATATCCGACCCCGAGATCTTCCAGGTGAGCAAACAGGTCTCCATCATAAAAACCGCCGTCGCCCGTAATGAGAATCGGAAGGTCTTCCCGATACGCTTCACGGATTCGGTTCACCACAGGGGTGATCATCTGCTGGACGGTGTCCCCATGGTTGCTGTGTTTCTTGCCCCTGCGAAGAACTGCATCCACGATGGTACCGTTGTACTTCAATAGAATCGGCTGAAATCCACGCACGTCTTTGTAGGTGGGATCCACTCCTTCCCGCTGGTACGCATCATCGTTGTCCATGACCATCGTGTCAATATCCAGTACGATCAGCTCCGGTTGCTCGTGTTTGATCCGCCAAAGAAACAGGTCATGGAACACAGGTTGAAAGTGGAAGTTTCTCACAAACGAGAACCCTTTCAGAAACCGCTTCATCTGATCGAAGGAGGCCATCTGGTCAGGAGCGGTCTGGATTGTTTTCTGATATCCTCTCTTCTCTTTGAGTTCGTCAAACCGGGACAGGGACAGATCGGTCCCATCCACGAAAAAACAGATGAACTGTTTGAAGGCCTCCCGGATCTTGAGCCCCCTGTCAATCTTGCGGATGGAGCCAAACGTTCGGTCAAGACGATCCAGTATACCGATCTGTTCAAGGTATGGCGGAAGGAAGGCAAGTCCACTACGAGACGTGAGACAGTTGTCCGTCGTCCTGACATCATCGATTTGATAGTCGTTGTTTTTCCCGTTCGTGTCTGGCATAATTGTTTCACCTCCTGGGTGATATTGGGTGTGAACGATTTCTCGGTTTATTGCTTCTTCTCCCCCAAATTATAGCCCAGGAGCTTTTTTTATTTCACATCTTCGACACCCCCTCTATTCCTGGTTATCATCTCCGCCAGATCCAGGACGTGTGAATAAATCTGACATTAATTGAGTTCAAAGGAAAGATGCTGTATACTTCCTGAAAGATGTACTGGTACGAGACCATGCGGTATGAACTTTTTCTGGATTCGTCTGGTTGGTTATTTGCTTTCGCGATTGTGTTTGCTCTGAATGGCGGTTTTATTTTCGGTTCGGGTACCCTGAATAAAGAAATGTCAGTATTCGACACACTGTTCGCCAAATGGAATGTATCCGGTACGGAAGGGGGGGGGCGAGAACGGATCCGGATGATTCTGTCGGGGATGGCGGACATGCCGTACGAGAACCTGACGAAAATTTTAGCCGGCGGGGAGCGGAGGACGGACGAACAGCTCGTTCGGGATTATCTCAGGTACGGAACGGGGGGCACCTGTTTTTCCCTTGTTTCTCTCTTCCTGACGCTCGCCGAAAAGTTCGGGCTTGACGCACGGCCTATACTCGCCGATCGTTCGTACGGGGAGAACACCCACTGCGCCGTGGTGGTACAAACCGGCGAAGGACGGTTTCTCGCCGACCCGGGATTCCTGATCCACCGTCCGGTCCGGCTCGACGGCGAGCAAAAAGTTAAGTTGCCGCACACCACGTTGCGCCTGGATGCGTCGGGTCGGGTGCACACGGTGTACCCGGATGGCCACGAAAAGTTCCGGTATCAGCTACACGACGAACCCGTTTCATTTGACGAGCTGCGGGATATATGGGGGGCGTCGTTTGATTGGGAAATGATGAACCAGCTCGTCGTTAATAAGGTAGTGGGAGAGACCCATTTTTACCTGCGGGATACGTACCTGCACGAAAATTCGAAAGACGCACACCGTCAGCGGGAACTGGAGGACCGGGGCGTGATACGTCAGGTGCAACGGCTTGGTCTGGATGGGGCAATCGCCCGGGAAGCCGGGGCTTCGATCGGGCTGTTCTCCAGAAAACCCGTTCTGTCAAACGCATCTTCTACCTAACATTTTTGTTCCGGACAATTTAAAAATGGCTGAACTCACCAGAGAGGACGTCGTTCAGAAAGCGGAAGAACGAAACATTAAGTTTATCCGACTTCAGTTCACGGACATCCTCGGGGTCATCAAGAACGTGGCCATCCCGGTGGAAAAGCTGGAGAAGGCCCTCGATGGAAAGATTCTTTTTGACGGTTCATCGATCGAAGGATTCGTCCGTATCGAGGAATCGGACATGTACCTGGAGCCGGACCCGGATACGTTTACCGTTCTCCCGTGGAAGCAGGAAGAGATCGGAACGGCCCGATTGATCTGCGATATCCGTCACACGGACGGAACCCCTTTTGAAGGGTCCCCGCGTACGATGCTGAAAGACATTATCGAAGAGGTGGAGTCAAGTGGATACAGCGTGGAGATTGGTCCGGAACCGGAGTTTTTTCTGTTCAATCGGGACGAGGAGGGGGAGGCCACGACCGAAACGCACGACCATGCCGGTTACTTCGACCTGTCGCCGGTGGACATGGGGGAGTATGCGCGGCGGGACATGGTGCTTGCGCTGGAAAAAATGGGCTTTTTTATCGAGGCCTCCCACCACGAAGTGGCCCCCGGGCAGCACGAGATCGATTTCGGGTACGCCGATCCCCTGAGAACCGCCGATAACATCGCCACCTTCCGGTTCGTGGTGCAAACGCTGGCGAAAAACAACCACGACCTCCACGCCACCTTCATGCCGAAGCCCCTGCACGGGGTCAACGGCTCCGGTCTTCATCTGAACATGAAGCTGTATGAAGAGGAGGAAAATGCCCTGCATGACGATGCATCGGACAACCGGCTCAGCAACGACGCAGAGCATTTTATCGGGGGCTTGCTGGATCATGCCCGGGGATACACGGCGATCACGAATCCGCTTGTCAACTCGTACAAGCGGCTGGTTCCCGGGTACGAGGCACCGATTTACATCGCCTGGTCCGAACAGAATCGAAGTCCACTGCTCCGTGTCCCCGCACAGCGCGGAGAGAACACCCGGATCGAAATTCGCAACCCGGACCCTTCCTGTAACCCCTACCTGGCCATCGGTGCTCTTCTCCGTGCCGGTCTGGATGGAATCGTAAACGACACCTCGCCTCCGGAGCCGGTGGACCAGAACATCAAACAGATGACGGGAAAACAGCGTGCGGAACGGGGCATCGATAGTTTGCCGTCCAACCTCGGGCGGGCGATCGACGAGTTGCGGAAGGACGAAACCATCATGGAAAGCCTCGGAGGCCATATTTTCCAGCACTTCCTCGAGGCGAAACAGATCGAGTGGGACATCTACCGCACCCAGGTGTACGACTGGGAACTCGAGCAGTATCTGGACAACTATTAATGTTTGTATACTGAACAACCCTTGCCCGCTCGAGCAGGCTCCCGGACCCCCTCCCGACGTTCATCCTGATCAATTGTCTCCTCACCACTCACCGGGTCAAACCGGGGGACCACAGGAGGCCTCTCGTTCATGAACTCCCTCCGTCAGAAACGTCATTTCTACGGCCAAACTGTACGAACGGAACAGCATCCTTCATCAGCCACGGTGTGAAGCGGTAGCAACTGACTGCCGGTAACTGACATTGTGCCGGGGAGGCTGTAGAGGTCATATCGCCCGTCGATCGGTTTGGAGGCGTTTCGTTTGTACCGGTTCCCGATTGTACGTGTATTATCGATTTTTCCGCTCCCTTCCGGACCACCTTCCAAACAGCACCCCGGCTACAGGCCAGTCGAATAATTGATGTGAGGTTTCCTGACATAGTCCGTTTGACAACGGGTATCCGCCCTGTTAAAATTACCCACAACTCATGTGAGGAAGCCTTACATGAGCGGTTTTCGACGTTTCGTTTGTTTTGTTCATTTTGGTTGATGGGTGTTTTCCATGAACACGTTATCGAAGTACAGACGACGGTGGGCGGGTGTTAGCAAGGGGCAGCTCCTGTGGGCGGTCCTGTTCTGTCTTCTGTTTACGACCTTTACTTTTGCTCAGGAAGAGTCCGGAGGTCCGGATGAAGTTCTGGGGGGACTTACCCGAACAGATCTGGATACGCTCTGGATTTTTCTGGCTGCCATTCTCGTTATGTTCATGCAGGCTGGGTTCGCACTGCTCGAGGCTGGATTTATTCGTGCGAAAAACTCCGTCAATGTGCTCATGAAGAACCTGCTTGACTTCAGTTTCGGGGCCATCGCCTTCTGGGTGATCGGATTTGGCATCGCGTACGGGGCCGGAAACTGGTTCATGGGTATGGAGGGATGGTTTCTCAGTGGCCTGGAGGGGAGTGGAAATCTGACCCTCGAGGTGGACTATTTCTTCCAGATGGTGTTTGCCGCCACCGCTGCGACCATTGTGTCGGGAGCTGTGGCAGGCCGTACGAGGTTTGCGGCTTACATCGCTTATTCCATTGCCATTACGGCGGTCATTTATCCAATCGTAGTGCACTGGACCTGGGGCGGAGGATGGATTGCCTCACTCGATCCCGGGTACATAGATTTCGCCGGGTCGACCATCGTGCATTCCACGGGGGGGTGGCTCGCACTTGCCGGAGCAATTGTGCTCGGTCCACGCCTCGGAAAGTACCAGGAAAACGGCGATTCGGAGCCGATTCCCGGACACAACATTCCGCTGGCCGCGCTGGGAACGTTCATCCTCTGGTTCGGCTGGTTCGGGTTTAATCCGGGAAGTACACTCACGTTCACCAGTGACGTGGGACACGTAGCCGCCACGACGAACATTTCCGCTGCATGTGGTGCGGTTTCTGCCATGGTGACCACCTGGGTGGTCTGGGAAAACCCGGATCTCAGTATGGCGCTGAACGGTGCGATCGGGGGGTTGGTTTCGATTACCGCCGGTTGTGCTGCCCTCAGCATGGCCGGTGCCGCACTGACCGGAGCGGTTGGTGGTGTGCTCGTCGTTGCCTCCGTGTACGTCATCGACTCGGTGCTTCACATCGATGATCCAGTCGGAGCAATTTCTGCTCATGGCACGTGTGGTGCGTGGGGGACACTTGCCGCAGGACTTTTCAGTGTATACGGCGGAACGAAAGGCCTGTTCTACGGTGGTGGTCTCGCTCTGTTCGGAACCCAGGCAATTTTAGTGGTCTCGGTGTTCGCGTATTGCATGATCGTGGGCTTCCCGCTGTTCTACCTTATCGATGCGACCATCGGGTTCCGGGTCGAACGAGATGAAGAACTCCGTGGGCTCGACATCGACGAACATGGAATGGAAGCCTATCCCGGTTTCCAGACGTTCCTCACCGAGTAACGTTCGTTTCTGGTTCATTACGTTATACAGGAGGATTTCCGATGAAGATGATCACGGCGATTATTCGCCCCGAACGACTCAAAGACGTGAAAAACAACCTTGTGCAGAACAAGGTGGTCAAAATGACCGTCGCCAACTGCAAGGGCGCCGGTGACGAGGAAGGGTACACGGAGGTGTACCGCGGTGGTGAAGCCGAAATCGATCTGCTCAACCGCGTACGACTCGACGTGGCGGTCAACGAGGAGTTCGTTGATACGGCGATCGACGCCATCATCGACGCCGCTCGAACCGGTGAGGTTGGTGATGGGAAAATCTTTGTCCGCGACCTCGAGGGCTGTGTGCGTATACGCACCGGCGAGCGCGGCGAGGAAGCAATCGGTTAGCCCGGTTTTTCATGAAATCCGTGATACGTGCATCGTTCCCAGGGGCCGTGTCGGGTTCCCCGCCGAGGGTCGGCCGCAAATTGTGTTCGATCCGCAGGGGGTACGAGCGATCAGGCGGCTTTCCCGCCTGATCCGATTGCCCGACATGGCGCCCCGAGGAGCGGTTCTTCGGACATAACTCCGAGACGTGCGGTTTCCTTTCCGGTCAGAAGATAGAAAGAAACAGCGCGGTGTTCGGGGGAAGGTTTCATCTATTCTTCTTCTTACGTTTCGATATTCATGTCATGAGAAAAAGCTGCAACCTCATCCCAGGCCCTGATAACCGGCGTGTATGAGGTTTGCTGGTTCAAGCCTGTCTTCTCTCCCTTCCTCCTGTCCTGCAACCAGAAGCGCCCTCGGGCCCGCCTCCCGGGCCCGGGAGGCGCTTTTTTTATGGGAGAGGAAAATTTCCGGAGGAAATGGGAGGTCGGAGAAAATGAATGGTTGTTGCGGGGCTAATTCAGGAGAGGTTTTACGCTTGAAATGATCCGGGACACGGCGTACCCTTTTTATCTCGTTTGCTCGTGCAGGAAGACCTGGGGTTTTCATGGTTTCCACACACAAGGAAGTAAACCTGGAGGACCTCAACCGGCGTCCCCTCTCCGAGCGGGGCAACCTGGTGTCGACCGATGATTTTTGCGAGTTGACGGATCCGGAGGATTCGGTCTCCTCCTGGCTTGACGGAATGCCGACCATCCTGGCGGCCAATGATTTTCGTACCGTATGTGAGGAGACCGCCGCTGCTGCGGATCGGGGTGATCTGGTCGGGATGGGGTTTGGTGCACATGTCATCAAAACCGGATGTACTCCTGTTTTGAATGATCTGATTGAGCGTGACGTGTTATCGGCTTTGATGATGCACGGGGCCGGGGCGATACATGATTTTGAACTTTCATTGATCGGTGAGACGTCGGAGGACGTACAGGATCAGATTTCGGACGGTCGTTTCGGTATGTGGGAGGAAACCGGGGAAGGATTTGCCGAAGCCTGTAACCGGGCGGCGACCGAGGAGATCGGGCTGGGACGTGCGTACGGGAAAATGATCCAGGAGGAGGATGCGTTCAACGAGGACGTCAGTGTTCTCGCGACGTGCTACCGGCGCGACGTTCCGGCGACAGTTCATCTTGCGATGGGAACGGACATCGTCCACATGCATCCGGAATTTGATCCGGCGCAGGCGGGGGAGGTCACGATGCGGGACTTCCGAATTTGCTGTAACGTCATCGGGAACCTGCAAAACGGGGTCTGGCTCAACGTGGGCTCTGCGGTCATGTTGCCGGAGGTGTTTCTGAAGGCGGTTTCTGTCGCCCGGAACCTCGGACGGGAGCTTGATGATTTCCTGGCGGTTAACTTTGACATGATTCAGCATTATCGTCCGCAACGGAACGTGATCGGTCGTCCGGCGCCACGCGGAATCGCGATAACCGGGCATCACGAGATGCTGCTTCCGCTGTTTCGGACCGGTGTGTTGACCTATCTGGATCGGGAATGAGGATCAGGTTTGACCGAAGAGCAGGAGTTTTGTTCCACTCTCAATTTGGAAGAAGACGACATGAGTGAAGACATGGAAGAGAAAACGTTTTCCGGCTGGATCAAGTCGCTCCCGGCCACGAGAACGGTTGTGGTGGGGGATTTGATCATGGATCGATACGTCTGGGGCGACGTGGACCGGATTTCTCCGGAGGCACCGATTCCCGTCCTTGAATCCCGTCGGGAGGAAACACGCCTGGGCGGTGCGGCAAACGTTGCACAGAACGTGGTGGCCATGGGGGGGACCGTACAGGTCATCTCGTCCGTGGGGGATGACCGCGCGGGGCGTACGCTGGAACAGAAGCTATCCCGTCGAAACATCCGCACGGGCGGACTGTTGTTTTCGGGCAAACGACAGACGCCGGTCAAGACCCGGATGATTGCTCAGGGTCAGCAGGTGCTGCGAACCGACCAGGAAGATACCCATCCTATCGAGCGGTCCGATCAGGAAGCCCTGTTCCGGTCCCTTGAGGAAGTGATCGACGAGACCCAGGTGGTCCTGATCGGGGATTATCGCAAGGGAGTTCTTACGGAGGAGCTGCTGCAGCGGATGATCGAACTTTGCAATCAGCACGGGGTCCCGACGATCGTGGATCCGAAGGGAGCGGACTACACCCGGTACCGCGGGGCACACATGATTACCCCCAACCGGAAAGAAACGGAACTGGCGACCGATCGTCGTATTCAGGAGGAGGATGACTACGAGGTGGCGGCCTCCATTCTGATCGATGAATTTGACGTGGATCAGGTGGTGATTACCCGTGGTTCGGAGGGAATGACGCTGTTTTCATCCGACAGGACCCCGTTTCACGTGCCGGCCGAAGCCATTGAGGTCTTCGACGTGACGGGGGCGGGGGATACGGTCGTTGCGGCACTGGGACTTGTGATCGGTGCCGGCGAACCCGCCGAAAAGGCCCTCCGTCTGGCGAACCTTGCCGGAGCTCGAGCCGTGGAGACGCTCGGAAATGCCGTCATTTCACGGAAGGATCTGATTGATTTTCAGGACGGTCAGACGGGAGGGCGACGGGAAAAACTTGTTGAACTTGAAACGTTACTCCCCCTGCTGGAACGCAAGCGGGACGGCGAGACGACGGTTGTGTTTACCAACGGCTGTTACGACCTGCTTCACAGGGGACACGTACGCTCGCTTCAGTTCGCGGCGGATCAGGGCAGTTTTCTGGTCGTGGGTATCAACACGGATGCATCCGTGTCTCGGATCAAGGGAGATGAGCGTCCGATTCAGCCCCTGGAGGAACGAGCAGAGGTTATGGCGTCGCTGGAAGCGGTGGATTTCGTGGTTCCGTTTGCTGAGTCCACGCCGGAATCGTTAATCCGCCGCATCGTGCCGGACGTCCTGGTGAAAGGAGCGGATTACGAAGGGGAGGAAAAGGAGGTTGTGGGGCGGGAAATTGTCGAGTCCAACGGGGGTCGTGTCGCGTTCGCTCCTCTGGTAGAGGGGTCTTCAACGACGTCGATCATTGAGAAGATCAGGGAATCCAATGCATGACCCAGAACGGCACATCAAAGATCACGGCGCAGCGTCATCCCGGGTGATTGAGCGACTTACGGAGGCGTGTGCCGAACAGATACAGCGCGCAGCGGAGATTATCGTCGAAGCTCTACACAACGGGGGGACCGTATATTACTGCGGAAACGGGGGCAGTGCGGCGGATGCACAGCACATGGCGTCCGAGCTGGTCGGACAGTTCGAACAGGATCGAGCCCCGATGCCGGCCGTCGCCCTCACAACCGACACGTCGCTTCTCACGGCCGTTTCCAACGATTACGAATTTGAATACGTTTTCGAACGGCAGGTGGACGGGTTGATGTCGTCCGGGGACGTGCTTGTCGCGATCTCCACGAGTGGCACGTCGGAAAACGTGGTACGCGCCGCACAAGCGGCACGGAGGAAAGGGGGTGAGGTGGTCGGGCTCACAGGTCAGTCCGGGGGAGACTTGGTCTCCGAATGCGACGTTGCGGTTCAGGTGCCTTCTGAGGAAACCGCGCACATTCAGGAAGGTCACCTGGTTACCGGACACATCCTCTGTGGAATTGTCGAGGAAAATATCGTGGAGGAGAGGGAATGAAGGGGGGGCGAAGGTCGTCTTTCAGTTCGAACGGGAACGGCAATAACGGGCGCTACGTAACGATGAGAAGTAAATTGATACGGATCTGAATATTTGATACATTATTTGTGCTCTGTCGAATCCCCTCGTTCAATAAATGAGTCGAAACCCATTCGTTCAGGTCTTCAACCGATGCCTTCAATTCTTCCCCTGCTTGTAACGATTGGTGTGGCCAGTATGATCGCCATCGGTATGCTGGTGATGGACTCGCTGGTCGGTCCGAACAACGCGGATTCCGAAAAGGCCACGTCGTACGAGTGTGGGGTGTATCGGGCGGAGGACGATGACTCGCGAACCAATGTACGGGCACCGTTTTTCTCGACCGCGCTTGAGTTTCTGATTTTCGGGGTGGAAATTGCGTTTCTTCTGCCCTGGGCTATCGAATTTCGTAAACTGGGATTGGGCGGGTTCGTGATTGGCAGTATATTTCTTGTGCTTCTGACTATTGGACTCATCTATTCCTGGCGCAAGGGGGCGTTAGAATGGGAGTAGAAGTACTTTTTGGAAAATCCTTTTTTACGTCAAAGCTGGACAAGCTGATTAACTGGGGGCGAAAGTATTCGCTGTACCCGCTGCCGTACGGGACCGCCTGCTGCGGGATTGAGTACATGTCGGTGCTTGCCTCGTATTATGACCTCGCCCGTTTTGGGGCCGAGGTCGTCCGGTTCAGTCCCCGCCAGAGTGACGTGTTGATCGTGGCCGGTACCATTAACCAAAAAATGGCGCCCGTGCTCCGTCGGATTTACGATCAGATGCTGGAGCCGAAATGGGTAATATCCATGGGGGCCTGTGCCAGCGCCGGATGTTTCTACGATAACTATGCGGTGGTACAGGGGATCGACCGATTTCTGCCGGTGGATGTGTACGTGGCGGGTTGTCCCCCGAAACCGGAAGGGGTACTGCAGGCCATGACGAAACTTCAGGACAAAATTGACGAGGAAACGGTGCTTGACCGCCCGAAAGGACAGCAGCGCCGGTCGCTTCAGGAAAATTATGCAACAATGGACGAGGAGTGGGATGAATGGGCACACCAGGTGACGCAGTAGATTCAAACGCTGAAATCGTCGACGAGCTGACCGGGGTATACCCGGATCGGGTGGAGCCGGAGGAGCACGTACGCCATCCGGCGATCCGTTTTGATCGGAACCTGCTCGTGGAACTGATGACGGCCCTCAAAAACGAGCATGGTTACGAAATGCTTTCGGATCTGGCCGGGGCGGATTTTCCTGATCGGGACCCCCGTCTGGAGGTCATTTATAACCTGTACGACATGGAGGAGGGGGACCGCCTGCTGGCGGTCACGGGGGTGCCGGCGGACGATCCGTACCTTCCCTCGTTGACGTCACTCTGGAAGGCGGCACGGTGGTATGAGCGGGAAGTGTACGATATGTATGGTGTGCATTTCGAGGATCATCCGCAGCATAAGCGGGTGCTTCTGTACGAGGAGTTCGAGGGGCATCCGCTTCGAAAGGACTATCCCAAAAAGAAACGCCAGCCGTTGCCGATGTATTACGAACGGGAGGAAGACGGGAAGAACGAGGGGGACGAACCGGTTATTGGACCTTCTGACACACCGGAGGAGAACAGCGAAGAATGAAACAGTTGATGGAGGATTCCGTATCGCTTGAGGAATCCGATCACCTGGATTCCGGATCCACGCTGAACATTGGACCGTCCCATCCGGCCACGCACGGGGTGATTCGCTTTTTCCTGGAACTGGATTCCGAAATTATTGAGGATTGTGAGGTTGATATCGGGTATCTTCACCGGGGCTTTGAGATTTCCGGTGAAAGCGTGCCGTGGACGCAGGTGATACCGTATACGGATCGACTCAATTACCTGAGTGCGATCCTGAACAACATCGGTTACTGCAAGGCCGTGGAGGAAATGTGCGACATCGAAATTCCGGAACGTGCCAAGTACCTGCGGGTCATTTCCGGTGAGCTCTCCCGGATATCGGATCACCTTGTGAACATCGGTACGCAGGCCGTCGACCTCGGGGCCATGACGAACTTCTGGTACTTTTTCGAGGCCCGGGAGGAAATTTACGAACTGATCGAATCCCTGTGTGGAGCACGGTTGACGAACTGCTACACGCGTATCGGAGGTGTGGCCTATGATCTGCCCGACGGCTGGGCGGACAAATGTGAGAGATTCGTGGAAGATCGGTTGCCCTCCATCATTGACGACGTCGATCATCTGCTGACACGAAACCGTATATTTATGGACCGAACGGTCGGGGTGGGGGCCATCAGCAAGGACGAAGCCATCAATTATTCGTATACGGGTCCGTCCCTTCGGGCGTGTGGCGTCCCGTACGACATCCGAAAAGTGGATCCGTATCACTGTTACGACGAGTTTGATTTCGATGTGCCAACGTTTGAGAACGGGGACGTCTACGACCGATATCGGGTCCGTATGGAGGAGATGCGGCAGAGTATTCGGATCATCAAACAGGCGCTGGAAGACCTCCCGTACGGTCCGGTCAAAGCGGACGCACCGAAATACGTGCTTCCGGACAAGGACGAAGTATACACGAAAATGGAAGCGATGATCCGGCACTTCAAAATTGAGATGGAAGGGATTCAGGTGCCGGAGGGAAAGCATTACTCGTGCACGGAGGCGGCCAACGGAGAACTTGGGTTTTATATCATCAGTGACGGTTCCGGTATACCGTACCGGGTGCGCTGTCGGCCCCCGTGCTTCCCGCTGCTGTCGTCCATGGAGGACATCACGGAGGGAAGCATGGTGTCCGATCTCATCGCAACACTGGCGAGTTTAAACGTTATTGCGGGTGAGCTTGAGCGGTAACCGGACCCGTGCGTGTTTTGAGTGGATGGCGTTCACTGTATCTCTTTTCGAAATTTTTAGCGGTTCGATATGACGACGGCTACCGATGAGGCCACAACGGAGGTCACGTACGAGTGGTCTTCCGAAAACAGGCAACGGATTGAGGAACTGAAAGAGCATTACCCGGACGGCAGAGAAGGCTCCGCCGTGCAGGAAGTACTGCGTATTGCGCAACACCAGTTCGGGGAGATCAACGAAGAAATTGAGCTCCTCGTGGCCGAGACGCTGGATATCAGTTCGATTCGGGTGCACGAAGTGGTGATGTTCTACGAAAACATCTGGGAGGGTCATTTCCCGGAAAAACGTTACGAGGTGTGTACCGGTCTCAGCTGTCAGCTCGCCGGCGGAAAGGAGATTACCGATCGGATCTGTGATCACTACGACGTGTACGAAGGGGAAATCAGCGAGGAGCAAGACGTACTGGTGAAGGAAATGGAATGTATCGGTGCATGCGATGGGGCGCCGGCCATGCTCTGCAACGAAGCATTGATTCCGGACCTGGACGAAAAGGACATCGACGAATTCCTCGAAAAGATGGACAACGGTGAAATTGATCCTGATCCGTCCGAACAGGAACCACAGAAGCGGCCCGGGTCCCCCACCGAGATTCTCACGGAAGGCATGGACGAGGAGGGGTCGCATACGTTCGACCACTACCGTTCAAACGGGGGGTACGAGACAGCCCGGGAAGCTTTGAACGAGATGAGTCCGGAGGAAATACAGGATGCGGTGAAACAGGGAGGTGTGCAGGGACGTGGCGGGGCCGGGTTTCCGGCCGGCGTGAAATGGGGGTTCGTTCTGGACCCGGACGACATCGGAAAACCCGTCTATCTAACGGTCAATGCGGATGAAAGTGAACCGGGCACGTTCAAGGACCGCATGCTGATGGAGGAAAAACCACACCTGCCGCTTGAGGGGATCATCATCACCGCCTACGCCGTCAAGTGTCATACGGCCTACGTGTATATTCGGGGGGAGTTCGGGAAAGGATACGAACACATGAAACAGGCGGTCGAGGCCCTATACGAGAACGATGTTGTTGGAGATGATACCCTCGGTTCGGGATACGACCTTGATATTCATATTCATCGCGGAGGAGGGGCGTACATCTGCGGCGAGGAAACGGCCATGTTAACGTCACTCGAAGGCTACAAAGCGCTTCCACGAAACCGGCCTCCGTTTCCCGCCGTGAAAGGACTTTACGAGTGTCCCACACTGGTCAACAACCTCGAAACCCTGTCGAACGTGCCCGTCATCCTTGACAGAGGCCCCGAAGCGTACAAAGAAATTGGGGACGACGAGGACAACCCGGGAACACGCATGTTCTGTGTGAGCGGGGACGTCGCGAACCCCGGCGTGTACGAAGCGCCTCTGGACATTAACGCGGAGAAGTTGATCTACGATGTCGCGGGAGGGATCCGGAACGGGAATGATATCAAGGCCTTTATTCCCGGTGGGGCGTCTTCTCCTGTGCTGAAGCCGGATGAAATGGATGTCAGCATGGGATTCACCACGCTCGATGAGGCCGGAAGCATGGCGGGTTCGGGAGGTGTCATGGTGGTCGATGAGACCCGGTGTGTCGTGCGGGTTCTTCTGAACATCGAGCATTTTTTCTACTTCGAATCGTGTGGACAGTGCACGCCGTGTCGGGAAGGCACCGGATGGGCGGAAAACGTGATCAAGCGGATTGAAAACGGGGAAGGGCGGATGGAGGACATGGAGCTGCTTGAGAACATGGGTCGACAGATTCAGGGCCGGACGATCTGTGCGCTTGCGGACGCCGCCGTGATGCCGCTCGAAAGTTTCGTGGAGAAGTACCGCGACGAGTTCGTCGCCCACATCGAAGCGGGCGAGTGCCCGATCGAAGAATGATCGGAAACACGCCGTTCAGATCGGCTCCACCGGACGAAAACATTTGGTTCGGAACCCTCACAGCCCAATACTGAACACTGGGCGTATCTCCACCAATACTCACTCATTTCGTATACCGTGCCTTACGGGGATGCTCCTGCAGGCCATTTCCGCAAATGCTACTTCGATGAACGACCCGGCGGTGCATGACCCGGTGAGACGGGCCACGACCGGATGAAAG
This sequence comes from uncultured Planctomycetia bacterium, assembly GCA_964466525.1. Classification (GTDB taxonomy): domain Bacteria; phylum Planctomycetota; class MHYJ01; order CAYXQY01; family CAYXQY01; genus CAYXQY01. The sequence continues at coordinate 4,570 of CAYXQY010000009.1, read as the reverse complement.
GATACGTTCGACGTCCGTTCATTTCGGTAACTACATCCCGAAGAGGGGGGGATGGGAGCTGATCAGATCAGCGGAGCCAACACCGGTGGCAACGACGTTTCCTGCGCATGATTTTACGTGGGACGGGGGGCGCCGGCCCTCGAACCTGTTGAAACAAGAAGGTCTGGGAAATAAAGTGTATAAGCTTCATTCGGCCACCGTATAAATTGAATAACCCCGATCGTCGAGGAGAAACGCTTCTGGAGACCATCTCCTGATGCACCATTTTTTAACAACGAGAAAAAAGAGGTTCCGATGTTATGCCGCATACGATGTGCGTTCAGATTCGTATTTTTCCTTCCTTTACTGATCGCGTTTCCTTCGTTTCATCCGGTTCAGGCCGACGATGAGGGGGCGCCGTTCCGTATCATCGATCAAACGCCGGAGGTGAAACGCACCGGAGGCCATGTTAAACGTGGTCGAGGTCCCTCTGCTCTGGATGCGAATGCGTCGTTTATTCGATTTGGAAAGGACGGGGATCAGGTGGAAATAGACCTGAACTGTTCCCCGGAGAAGCCGACGTATCTGACGGTTAAAGTCTGGGGGAACTCGGGTTCAAAGAGCAGCCGTCTGATACTTGAGAACAGCAGGGGAAGCGGAAAACTGCTTCATCAGCGAAAGAAAACCCCGTTTCCCGATCGGTTTTACTACGCCACGTATCCGATTCCGACCGATCGAACCGAGGGAAACAACGAGGTTACCGTCACGTTAACGTACAGAGGACCTGACGGAGGGCCGGCAATTTATCAGGCCTACACCCATCTCGGCGGATACTTCGTGCCCCCGGCGGACGAACTGCAGGGGAAACCGTTCGAACTGGGCCCACCCCGTCCGGACAACGAACAGGGCGTTTCGCAGAAAGACCTGTACGAACACTGGAAAAACGAAGCGAACGAGGCCGTGAAGGTTGCCATGGAACACCAGATTTATGGTGGGAAATATCATAAACAAATCGAGGACGGAACGCTCCCGGAATGGACGAGGGGAGCAATCATCGGGAATCAACGAACTCACCCGGGCGGGAACTACCGAAAACAGTTTGAGAAGGAAACGGAAACTTACGGGGGACACCTGATGAGACAGGCCAAAGGAAACATGGGGGCCCTCCGGCACATCGAAGCCATTGCCCGTGCCTATCACGGCGAATGGTCCGATTACCGAAACGACGACGAGATTCTGCGTCGCGTCGTCGCAGCGATGGATTTTTATACACGGGCACAGGGGAAAAACGGGGGGTTCCTCGGTCCGTCCCTGCCCGGCAAAAACGTGAACTGGCCCACGTGGCTGGGGGGACCGGAGCGGGAATCGGGGCATCACGGACTGGAACGAGGGCAGGCCAACCTGTACCGGGCGTTTCACCTATTACGAAAAGACATTAAGAAGGAAGGGATGCTTGAGTTAAAGATTGACCACGATTTGAACCCGAGCACTCCGCCGGTTCCCCGGAGCGAAGCGTACGCCGACATGGCGAGACGCAGTTATAAACGAATGAGCCGGCAGGTCGTCACCCGTTCTGTGGCCAACCAGAGTTTGCACAATTTTAAGGCAGCGTACCGCATTTACGACGTTCTGAAAACAACGGATCCGGCGTGGGCGAAACAGGAACGAAAACGGATGATTCGTCTGGCGAAAATCACGTCCGGGGTCATCCGAAACCCGAAAACCGACCATTATCATTTTTCGCCGAAAGGCCTATCCAATGAAAACAACTACTCCGCCGGGTACGGGAGTGGAAACCCGGGCAACCTGGCGACGGTGGCCCGAATGAGCGACTTCCAGGTGCTGAAGGACCGGCTGCCGAGAGTGTTCAGGGCCTATTCGCATTTTCTCTATCCGGGAAACAACGAGGAGGGGTACCGCCGATTAAACAAGGTCGAGTGGATTAGTGGTCGTTCCTACAAGGGATTCCCGGGGACGCGGGAATACCTGCGGAATTATTACGCCGCACACGAGCTCGGGATCCCGTCGGCTCGTCGTCATTTTGAACTGTTCGACCGGCACAATCTGGGACGAAAAGGTGTCAACGTGATGCCGTACGAGCAGATCTCCGGTCACACGGAAATCGCGGCACTCGGTGCGGTCGAGCGGGTCGACCGATTGGAAAGACAGGTGTCCCGACAGGCAAGCGAATCGTCGGTACCCCCCTCGGATTATCGGCTTCCGTACGAACGTGAAAGCTCCACCGCCTACGTCGACGAATTTCTGAACGCCGGTTCGATTCGTCACGACGGAATGACATTGTTCTTTCAGGTCTGGAATGATCACGTGGTGCGCCTTCGACATATGACGCCTGAGTACGACCGGATGGCGCATGTGAGGTACCGGAACCGGGGACCTGAGATGACCGCGAAATTCAGTCAGGGGTACGTCCTCAAGACCATTCGTTACGGCCCGTTCTTCATCGTCATGAACGGATCCGAGGAGCGTGACTTTACAATTGAACTTCCCTCCGGCATGCAAAATGTACCGGTTAGGGACCTCGTTTCGGGTCAGCGAGGAACCGGAGGCTCCGCACACGAGATTGCACCTGCAACCTCTGCGGTGTTTGTCCGAGAGAAGAACAATTAGGCCTCGTTGACTCATTCCTTTGAGGCGGGCCGCATTTTGACGGCAATCTACCTCAAATGAGCAAACAATCAACGGTTACATCCGTATCCGGATCAGGGCCCAGGACGGAGGCCGATAGGAGGTCCCTTACAACCCTTCGATGGACTCGTAGATCGTCAGGTTGGTCCCCTCCAGCGCTTCCTGCAGTTCGGTGGATGGTTTGCCGTAGATATCGACCGACATGGAACCGAGGTGGTTGAGCTCCTCCAGCAGTTCACCGAGGTTGTCGAGGTGGTTCAGAAGGGCTTCCGAATCCGTATACGTCTCTCGAACCACACACTCCTGGCGTTCGTCATTGTAGAACCAATCGTACTGCAGGGTTCCGGTATCTCGTTCCCGGACCCGCTCAACACACTTCGTAGCCAGGCCCTGGAGGTCTTTCAATCGATTTCCCTGTAGTTTGATGCGCGCGGATACTTGCAGTGTACTCATCGATTCTCGGGTGAAATTAAGCGAAAAATTATGAGTAAATTGAGCAACAGGCAGGGGCTCTCGAGGACAATGATACCAGATACCGGTCGAGGAAAAAGTAGGAACATTGTTGAACCTTCTTGACAGAACAAATAACGGGAAATTTGGGCCGATGACGATCGCGGCCCCCAAACAGGAGGGGGAGAGGAGATCGATGCGGTGGTTCGGATTCCCTCGCTACCACTCGGTGTACAGTCCACACTGCTGGTTCGCACCCGCCACACCTTGTTGCACGTCGGGCCGTTAGTGCAAGGGATGTGAAAAGGAACGATGTGGCCTTAATTTCTCGATGTTACGCTGTCGTGCCATTTTTTCCATTCTGCCCTGAGCTGTTTGGCCTTTTTGGAACGCTCATCGATTTTGTTTATGGTTTCCGTACGGTTTCTGTCGAAGGGGATCAGTTCCCAGTGATCTTTATTGGAGTGTTTAACCATCTTCCATCCATTTTTGATGATGTACTTCCCTCCCGCCCAGGAATTATAAATCGGATTACTCCGTTTTGGATCTTCTCCGTTCAACACGGGGAGGAGTGATGTGCCCTGCATGGGAACGATCTCGTTGCCATCGTGCTGTTCGGGATATTCCGCTCCACTGACGTCCACGAGCGTGGGCATGAGATCGATGAAATGGCTGACGTATTCCGTTTTCGAGCCCGGTTTGATCACCTCCGGCCAGTGGGCGATGAACGGCGTGGCGACGCCTCCCTGATACGAATCATTTTTATAGTATCGGAAGGGGGTGTTCCCCACGTTCGCCCAGTCCTCTTTCAACGAGGACCAGCGGGTCATCGATCCGATGGGGCCGTCACCAATCTTGACCACTTCGGCGGAGGCGCCGTTGTCCGAGGCGAACATGAACAGGGTGTTTTCGAATTCCCCCTGTTCTTTCAGGTAATTGATGATTCGTCCGATGTTCTGGTCCATGCGGTCGATCATGGCGGCGTAGACCTCCATGCGACGGGCCTGATCTTTTTTCTCCGATTTACTGAGGTCGTCCCAGCTTCGGTGGGTGGGTTCGGAGAGCGGATAGCGTTCCTCGTCAAGCAGACCGGACGCAATCTGGCGCTTGTACCGGGCGTTACGGATCGTGGAAAATCCGTTGTCGTAGTTGCCTTCGTATTTTTGAATGGTTTTCTTCGGTGCCTGAAGCGGATCGTGGGGGGTTTGATACGCCAGGTAAAGGCTAAACGGTCTGCTTTCGTCCTCGTATTTTTTGAGGAGGTGCAGTGCCCAGTCCGTCCAGCTATCCGTGGAGTAATACCCCTGAGGGGGTGTGAACGGCTGGACGAGTTTTTCGTCAAACATGAAGGGGCGGTCCGGCATTTTCTGGGCTGGCTCTCCGGGATCTCCCGGCCGTTTTACGCCGGTGTTATAATAATTGGCTGCACCGTCTCGCAGTCCCCAGTAATGGTCGAACCCCCAGTTGTACGGATTGGTCGAACTGTGATGTTTTC
>CAYXQY010000008.1:0-45076 GCA_964466525.1 uncultured Planctomycetia bacterium | reverse complement strand
AGTGCGCGGATTCGCAGGCGATGCCGAAAGCGCATCGGCGAGAATACGCAATCGCTCAGAGACTCCAATTGTATTCTATCTCCTTGATACGAAACGAGTTACGCCGAGTAGCTTTGTCAAATCCTCCTTGTCGAGGCACTGTCAGCATCGACTGCGGCGGACTCAACGCTCTTCGACGCAACTCGTTTCGCTGACGTTGCTGGGGTTTTTCAGCAGGCTCCTAGAGGGTACAGGTCGGACAACATTCCATCCGTTCCTTACTTCGATATCCTGTGGTGATTACCGATATCGAAGTAGTGGATGTGGCGTCCGTGCATCGAGCAGCTTGAGGGCATGCGGAAACGCTGCATCCGAAGCTAAAAGGCTAAACGGGTACCGGCTTGAAAGAAATGGTGGCAGCATTCCTTAACCTTTGACATCGGAACGGTATGTGTTCACCGCGGGTCTGTCTGGCATTGTCTAATCATCAACGATGTGCTGATGATCCTGTCAATGAGACACAGCTCTTTTTTCTACAACAACGCACTTATGACCGTTCTGAAGAAGTGTGAGTTTATGCAGACCCTTAGAAATCTACGTTAAGTTCCGAGCGTAGGATTTCCGAAAGCTCGTCGTAGTTTGATATCGTGAAATCAGGAGTAACATCTGTTGTATCCTCTGACTCATCGGTACGATCTTGCACTCGATCCAGATGAATTGTCATCATACCGATCTGGTTTGCGGGTTTCATATCTTTGTTCAGGCGGTCCCCGATCATCACTCCATTTTCGGCGGATAGATCTGATTCCCTAACGGCTGTTTGAAACAGTTTCGGATTGGGTTTGGAAATCCCCACTTTTTCTGAAATGAAGAAACCGTGCGGATCGAAGTAAGAGTATAAATCGAGCCGCAGGATTTTTTCCGCCTGTTTTACCGAGAGTCCTTCTGAAATGATTGCCGGTTTCCTGGGGATGTTCGACCTGGACAACGCTTCCATAAACGGTTCAACATCGTCAAACGGTTCAAGCTGCTCATGTTTTGTCCGATGGTACGCCATAACGGCTGCAGCCACCGCAACATCCTTGTCCACGTTTCGAAGGGCCCTGTCGGGAAGGCGGAGTAATAGCTTGTCGTAGTGATACGGATAGTTGGAAGAGAATTCACTGATGACTTCCTTTAATTCCCGGAAGAGCCGTTCGTGGGAAACGTCCACACCGATGTTACGCAGTGCCCGTATACTATTCCTGCGAGCCGTTTCGGCAAAAGAAGACGTGGAATAGAGCGTATCGTCGATGTCGAAAAACAGGCGTTCAATTTTCGGGGAAGAACTGCTCAAGACGCATTAAAGTCTTAGAAGACCAAAAAACGTATATTTTTAAATTTATAGTAAGTGGTCAAAAAACCGTGGGACGTCATCGAACGAGGCGAATTACTTGAGAAATGTGACACAGACATTCCTGTCCGTGGAAAACGAACCCTGTAATTGTCCACAGGAAAGAATGCCTGTGCTACGTGTCCCACGGATTTTGACCACTTACAATTTATTCTTGATTCTGAAGGCCTGTCGTTGACGTGGATCCATACGCTTTTTGCTGTTCTTCGGCCGTGTTGAGTATTTCTACTTTCACAAGAATTTGTACTTCACGACCGATATCTCTTTTGACGGTTTCTTTGAACAGGGCGCTCAGTATGGGAATATCCTGAAGAACGGGGGTGCCCTGTTGTTTGTTCAGTGTTTCTGAACGGGTCAGGCCGCCGAGAAGCAATGAACCGTGATCCGGCAAGCGGACCGTGGTTGACACGGATTTTTTCTGTATTCGTGGCAACTGTATAACCAGCGGGAAACCACCAATTTCAAGAATGTTCGATTCCTGGAAAGATACGTCCGAGGTGAGGGACGGCAGCAGTTGAAGAGTCACGTAACGTCGGTCAAAGCTAATAATCGGTCGAACGTCCAGGATAAGACCGGTACCCACCACACCGATGATCGGGTCAAATGAGGAGGCACCGGCGGAGGGTTGCACGTCAAAGTCCTGAATGAACGCATTTTGTTCACCGATGCTGATGTGCGCCCGCTGTGTGTTGAAAAGTGTAAACTGGGAGGAGTCAAGGATATAGGATTTATCGTCCTTTTGAAGGGCACGCATTACAGCCTGGTAGTCTGTCCCGCCCATCTCGCCGTAGGTAATTCCGAGACCTCCCGAGTTCTGAAGGGTGGAAAACTGACCGGCGGGTAAACTTGAACTGGTAGAAAAATTAGACAGGAAGTTATAATCGATTCCCGGACCCGGAAACGTCGGGGTGCCCGTCTGAGCGGAGACACCGGGATTCTGGTTACCCGATTGATCAACCTGTTTAAATTCGACGCCGTAATGTTCAAGAAACTCATCCCGTAAGGAAAGGAAATGGACGCTGACGTTGACCATCGAGCCGGCGAACGAACGAAGGTCATCCACGAAACGTTCCACGTTGGCCAGCACTTCCGGTGTGTTTCGGACAAAAAGCATGCCGCTGTACGACTGGCGAATACCGGTATTTTCGTGTTCCCAGCTATCCGGTGCGACGTGTTTTTTTACCATGTCCGCCAGATTCACCTGTTTTTCTTTCTCCGTCTCTTTTGGATCGTCGGAAGTTGATTCCTCTTCCTCGTATGGATATGAATCGTTTGTTTTGCTATCGGAATACGAAATGTTCAGATCCTGGATGTTATTCTCACGCTGGCTTGAACTCTGAAGGCCGGATATTTTTTTTGTGCCAAAATCATTAACGTCATTCAGCAGATACACAAGATCACGGGTCTTGAAGATCTGTAATTCCGCCTGTGGACGGACGTTTTCCGGTGTTGTGATGAATACGGTATTATCTCGAAGGTCATGTCGGAGTCCATATTTCTGTGCGATAACGGAAATCGCATTTCCGAGTCGGAGATCCCGGACAAACACAGAACGTTCCTGATTGGCTTTTTCCTCCGCGTCGCTATCGAGCACAATGTTTAGATCATGTTTGTCGCGAAGTGAATCAAGTATGGAGGGCAACTGGGCCTGGGCGAATTCAAGGGTGGTGGAATCTGATTTAAGCTTCTTTCTAAGAGAAAACAGGTTCTGTTGCTGTCCCTGTTCCCCGATGGAGGAGATTGGCTGACGTCGTGTGGCTCGTTCATTTACTTTCTTCCAGTATTCTTCGCTTGGAAATTTAAGCAACTCGGATTGTGGAATGCGTTTGGCGATCATCCGCTCCTGGAAATTTTTCCACTCCTCCGCTTTCTGCACCCGGAGTTCCCGCTCGAATTTCCCGGAACGTGCTTTTTGAGCGTCCGTTTTCAGGTCACTTGCGTCCTGAAAATTTGGATATCGTGAGAGGATGGTTTCGGTTAATTCAATCGTTTCTTCGTATTCCTCGTTTTCGAAGTGACGGATGGCCTGTGACATCATCCGATCCGTCCATCGGATTTCCTGCATCCGTTCTTTTTTTTCCGCTTCGGCGGCCTGCTGTTTGGATTTTTCCTTGAGCTTTTGCTGGATTAATTCCTTGCGCTTCTCCGCTTTGATAGACGCTGTTTCGAGAAGTGAGTTCACCTGTTCTTTATAGTCTTTGAACTTCTTTGAATCCATCCAATCGGCTCCTTTCAACCTGGTTTTCAGCGACTGTAATTTCTTTTCGGCCTTGCTGTATTCCTCCTGGTCGATGAGTTCCCGGGAATCTTCCAGGTCCTGTTGAATCCGGACGAGGTTCTGGTCAATTTTTGCCTCAAGCCGATCCTGTAGTTTCTCCATGTTTGCGGACGGTGACCTCCGCTCTCCCATCAGGCTCAGGAGGGTGTCTTTCAGGTTCTGGGCTTCCTTGTGAGTGGGATCAAGTTCCAGTGCCTGATTGGTTTCTTCGAGTGCCGTTTCGAATTCACCCTTTTTCAGGAGCGTGCGGGCCTTCTCATAGAGCGTCTGAGCTTTTTTTCGGTTTGATTGTTCCTGTTGAGCGAGATCCGTCTCCGCCTGTTTCAAACGGCTTTCGTACTCCCGATCTGCTGCGTCCGTCTGTTTTTCCTCCTGGTTTTTCTCCTTGTTATGTGCGTTGTTCCCGGATTCCGGACCACCTGCACAGGCAATAATTGTTAAAGATGTGACAGTCGACAGAATAAGCGCTGATAGAAGAGCACGCACCCGATCGGTCTCATTCGGCTGGCTCATGAAACAACCCTCCTGAAAGTAAGTGTTTGTGTTCGCATCGAGCAAGAATCGGTCCCATTCGACCGAACTGTTCGTGATCTGACGAAATTACCGTCCTGATTGATTCGTTAAGTTTACGGAAGTTAAACGAGAAATTCAAAATATCGTCTCAGCTTACACATAGGACCTCTGAAACAGACACGAAAACACTGAAAGATTGGGCGGGTATCGGACCTAAAAACGGGTGTTATCGAGCGGTTAGAGAACACCTTCTTCTTCAGCGAATTCAAACAGGGTTTCTATCACTCGTTGTTGATCTTCGTTACTCAGGTCGGGATAGATAGGAAGGGATACGTTCTGACGGAACGAGGACGTTGTGTTCGAAAAGTCTTCGTCGGAAAGCCGTACGTAACGGTGCAGGGGTTTGTACACCGGACCCTGAATTTCGATGTCTTCGTCAAGGAAGTAATTTTCCATTACATGTCGGTCCATTGGGCCGCTTCCTATGACGAAACGATGATAGATATGGTCCCCTTCCGTACGATCTTCCGGGAGACCAACAGGGGCCTCCTGTAATGCGGAGAGGTAGTTTTTCGCCAGTTCCCGCCGACGGTCGATGAACGCGTTCAACCTGTTCAACTGCACCCGGCCGATGGCGGCTTTCACGTTGTCCATCCGATAATTATACCGAATGCGATACTCCTCACGCCGAGAATGAGAGACGAGGTCCTGTGCCGTATCGTAAATTTCCTCGTCGTCCGTTGCGAGCACCCCACCTTTTCCCGTCGAGATGTATTTGTCGGAATGGAAGGATGCCACGCAGACGTCTCCAATCGATCCAGCAGTCTTCCCGTGCAACTCCGTACCCAGCGCCATCGAACAATCTTCAATCACCGGTATACCCAGTTCCAGGATCTCGTCCACCGGTGCGGGGTGACCGAACATGTGGGGTACGATAATCGCCTGTGTTTCCGGTTCGAGTACTCCTTTTACCGCGTAGGGATCGATGTTAAAGGTATCTGGATCCACCTCAACCGGCCTTGGCGTAGCCTCCATGTAGTGAATGGCATGCATGAGGGAGGCCTCTCCATAACTTGGTAGTACGACCCGATCTTCCGGATCCACTTCCAGGCTGGTCAACGCGAGATGCAATGCGGCCGTTCCCGTGGTAGTGGCAATGGCGTGAGAAACACCGAGTTCTTCAGCAAACTCCTCCTCAAATGCTTCAACTTCTTCTCCGGAACCGAGTTGTCCGGACGAAATAACACGCTCCGCTGCTTCCTGTTCTTCCTCTCCGATGGTGGGTTTTGAGTGTTGGATAACGTTCATCACTTATGGTTTTAAATCGTATTCAAAGCGTTCGTTCCCCCTGCTGACAGGTACGATCCGTATTGATCGCAGTTGCTCGAAGTGTTCCCCGAGAAAACGTAGAACAGATCGTGCTGAAAACAGATCCTCAAATAGGTTTCCTGAGCTTGAGACCCTCCGGGGCTCAATCAGGTTTTGTCTTTCCCGGACGGCGAAAGTAGAAATCGGTGCCTGTCGGACAGAGGCAATTACGACGAATTCTGACACAAAGAATCACTGAAACGATAACAGGGACCCGATTATGTTTCAAATTATACATTTCAAATTTCGGAACGGAATATGACTATAATCGGTTTGTCCCTTTTTTCTCTCATAAACGGTTCTGGTCTCTATGGAGCGCCGTTCACAGCATGAAAACCCCGGTTCCGCCAAAACGACGCCATCTAAACATCGGGTGGTGATTACCGGACGACCCAACGTCGGAAAATCAACGCTTTTCAACCGGCTGATCGGGGAACGCCTGTCCGTGGAAGATGCTCAGCCGTCGACGACGAGGGATCGGATACAGGCCACGATGTTCATCGATGATCGGCCGGTGGAACTAACGGATACCGGAGGTATTCTGAGGGATCCGGAGACGGAACTTGATATCCGCACGCAGGAACAGGTGGAACAAGCATTCGACGAAGCGACGCTTGTTCTGTTCGTGGTCAGCCTTGAAGAAGGAGTCACTGCGATGGATCGGACCATAGCCCACAGGTTGCGAGGGCTAAACAAACCGGTTCTGGTTGTGGCGAATAAGCAGGATGCGGCCTACGACGAACATGCCATTTACGACTTCCATGAATTTGGTTTTGGGGAAGTAATTTCCGTGTCGGCGCTCCATCAAAATGGACTTGATGAGCTGTTGCGTGAGATCGAACGGCGATTATCCGAGGGTTCCCAACATGCCGTGTCTACGGAGCCACCGGATATCGCGTTGATCGGTCGTCAGAACGCCGGAAAATCAACTTTCCTGAATGCGCTGGCCGGTACCGACCGGGCTATCGTAACGGATGAGCCGGGGACAACGAGAGATCTTATTCGGGTGCGGGTGCATCTGGCCGATCGGTTCTGGAATGTTGTGGATACACCGGGGATGGTTCGACGCGGTCAGACGGATTCCACCGCGGACCTGTGGAGTCAGAAACGGATTACGACCATGATTCAGAAAGCGGACGTCATACTGCATCTTATTGATGCCACGCAGGAGGTTACACGGGTGGACAAACAGATCTCCGAGCAAGCCGAAGAGGCGCTTGTCCCTCATATTCCCGTTCTCAATAAATGGGATCTCGTACCGGAGGAGGTGGGACCTGAAAAATACAACGAATATCTATACCAGGAGCTGGTTGGAACAAGGTATTGTCCGATCTCCTTCGTGTCCGCCCGAAAGAATTTTCAATTATATGAAACACTGCACCTTGCCGCTGAGCTTTTTGAGCAGGCGGGCCAGTTTGTTTCATCCGAGAAACTCACCGAACGAATTCAGGGCCATCTGGACGCGCATCCTCCACCGGTTCAAGGACGTTCGATCACCGGTCCGGAAATAAAACTGGTTGAACAGACCGGTGTGTTTCCGCCGGAGCTAACGGTTTTTGTGAATGACCCTTCTCTTTTTCCGAACAGTTACACGCGCTACCTTGAAAACAGGTTGCGTGACTGGGTTCCGTTTTCCGAAGTTCCGTTCAGCATAACGTTTGTGTCCGGTGACAATTAAGAGAAACCGATGGGGTTCCAGGGGGGCGGAAGCGATGAGCTGTATCCCTGTTTGGGATTACACTATGTACCGGGATCAACGAGGTATCTCTGGAATCTGTGTGTTGGTAATGAGTGCGGTATAAAACTGCTACGTTGAGAGGGCATTATTCTGGGGCTTGTAGTCGTGGGGCCCCTGATGTGTCAGAAAACCTGTGCTGAATGGTCCGAACCATGGGAGTCTGGTACGCCGGAATTCACCCGGAGTTCAGTCGAGGAGGATTCTGATCTCCCTGTGATTTACATCCTCGACTGTGAATTCCAATCCGGTGTCGAGATAGAAGCTCCGGGAGATTACGGACAAATCTTGATCGTCCACACGAATGACCCCGATCGGCCGAACCTCGTCTACTACTTTCCCCGGCTGCCCCTTGAAGTTGTCCGGGGTGTTATCGTTCGGATTTGCGGGAGTTACAGTTAGCAGGTCTACGGTGTAAAAGAAGCCGGGAAACAGGGTTGGGAGGGTGCCGTATACTACCGTTCCAAGGCCCATCGAGAGAAGACCTGTGCTGAGACTTTCAAAGAGGTAGTGTAGTTTCCAGGGGGGTTGAGTAAGGGTCGAGAGAAGGGAAGCATGAGGAGCAAGGATGATTGAGCAGATCAGGGCGAGTAAACCACCGAAACCGGCCGAGCTCAGGCCCGGGATCAGAAACGTATCGAGGGCCAGCATGGAAAGTCCCAGGACAAGGAGTACCGGTTCAAGTATGCCCGTTAAACCGAGCAACGTGAACGAGATCAGGGGAACGCTGAACGAAAGCAGTGCGATAAAACCTGTCCAGCCGGAGCCGGGCCGACTGATTTCCAGAAGTGTAGCCGTGGTCCCGACGATACCCAGAAGTGCTACGATGTAATAATTTGAGAGCCACCGCAAAAGGTGGTCCGAGAACTGCATACGGATGGTCCGAACGGGAACGTTCAGGGCGTGTACCTTCTCCTGTCTGTACAGCACCCCAAGGAGCTCGCTTAATGAAGAGACGGTAACGGATATTCCGGAGCGTTCGAGTTCCGTGGCCCCCGGAGTGAGCAACTGTCCAGGGGAGGAGACGGTCTCCACGTTCTGAATTTGAACTTCCTGCCGGAGTTGATCGAGTGTGCTGTCGGTTACGTGTTCCGTGCGACCATTTATCCGAATTCGATGCACTGCGGTGGAGGGGTTCAGCATTCCATGAATTACACCCGCAGGGTGATGATTTCGTCGGGCTACCTGAACGATACGGTCTGTCAGGATTTTCCGGCTCCTGTCCGTGAAAAACGGAGAACCCGTTCCCCCCGTACCAGTGGGTGGAAAGCTCAGTTGTACATTCGGCCTCAGAAACAGGTTATCCGCGGCAAAACACAGGATTGTGGCCGGGCCATTGACGGGACCCGTACCGTACACGGATACAGGAATCTCCCGTTGCTGAAGAGTTTCGACGATGTCAAGCGTATAATCCGTTCGACCGGAAGATGACTGCAGGTCAATTACGACGTGGCTAACGTCCGGAGCCGTAGCGGATGTCAGGTGGTTACGTACATAATTTCGGATAGCCGCGTCAATCGGTCCACGAACGATGATTTTGAGAACCTTATCCCCGGAGGACCGTGTAAATGACTGGAACGAGAGTAGAAAAAATCCGGTGAGTGCCGCAAGAAACAAATTACACCGGGAACGTTTTGTAAGCCTGCTCACCGAAATGAAAAAGACCTCCTGAACGGGGTTTCATCGTCGGATTTCCATGCTGAACAATCGATGAGGACCTCACTGAGGTCGCATAATCGGTTCAGATGAGATCTGAACTCATCAGCAACATAGCAATTGAGCAATAGGGGCGCCTGACAGGAACGTATTTAATCGTTCGGTTCCTCAGCTTCAGGCTCGCCGGTTTTTTCCGTTTCGGAGCCAACACGATTTGATTTGGTCGTTACGTTTCGTTCCGAATGGAACCAGTCTTTTTCCGTGCCCTCTTCTTCTCGTTTCTTCTTTTCGCGGACGCCCCGGGGAGCGTGCTCCGGGAACTCCACGTATTTGTCTCCCTTCATCTGTTTGATGTAAGCGTGTTCTTCTTCCCCGTATAGGTTCAGTTGAGGTTCTGTATCGACCGTAATGTCTTCTCGAACTTCCATCTGACAGGAGAGTCGAGCTTCGTCTTCGTGTCCCATGGTATGGAGCAGGGTGATGGGGTGGCAGTTCAGGTGTATCGATTCTAGCAGTCCCATGTCGGGATGATCTTCCTGCCCTTCTTTGACATATACAAGACAGGTTCCGCATAAGCCATTTCCGAGGCAGTTCAACAGTTTTGCAGGTCCCTGGTACACGGACACCCCGGCTTCCATGGCCGCCTGTCGAAGGTTGGCTCCCTCCTCCACTTCAATCTTTTTTCCCTCGCGAAGGAATGTAACCGTAGGCATGAGCTGAATCTTGTCAGTCGGAAAGAAGAATAAAGTGAAATAAAATTATATTACAATTTCCAAACAAGATTCCAGTGGAAATACCCGATGGCGGAATATTTGCTGTATCAGAGATGGAGGGTGTCCCACATTTTCTCCATGCAGCCTTGTATACGGAGGTGAGAGAGGCCTTAACGACGATTCTTCGTTCATATTGAGGCGATACATAAAAATACACCCCAGCAGAAGACGGTCAGGAAAAGAATCAGTTCTTGAAGGGGAAATGAATTGTCTCCTGTCGATACCTGAAAATTCGCCGGTTTCACGGAGCGCTGATTAACGATTGAACTCGTGCGATTCATTCGAGATTCTTTCGGATGGATGAAGTTGACTGCTTTCACTTCCGATTTTTTTGAGCCTGCGGCCCGATACCAGCCGGGCCTCAGCGAAAGAGGTTGTGGGGTGATGTTCGAAACATGTTCCAGGCTGATGGAACCATCACGCCGGAGCCATTCTCGTATATAGGTATCAGCTGTTTGGTTTGACTTTAGACGTTCGGTTACGGCCAATTTTGACGTTAAGTCAGGTCGTCCAGTCAGGCGTCGGAGAAGGCGCTGGAGAAGCAGCGGAAATTCCGGAAGAACGACCAGATTCGTTTGTGATAGTTCGAAGCCGAATTGTACGTATGGAGCGGTATCTTCCGGTGTTCCCAGAACAGCCAGACATCCCTCATTTGTTGAGAGGAAGCACGTTTCGTCGGAACCGGGCGTGAAGGGGTGGAAGGTTTTCACCTGGAATTCGTCAAAGGCGAGACCTTCTGTTATGGAAGAGAGTTGATCTGAGTGAATGTCAGGCGGTTTTTCCGTTTGTACGGAATTTGAAGAGGTCCGTGTAGATCGAAAGAAAATACCGCTAAAAGTACCACGTTCCTCCGGAGGGTCATCGGTGATGATGATCGATTGGCGCGATGAGGACGAGGACGTTTCGGAATCGTCCGCGTCGTTTGCAATTACAAATGGAGGACCTGTTGCTCTGATTGCGGAGCGAACATAGGGGACGGCTCCGGACGACATCTCCACCCGCACCGGAACAGGCTGTGTACGATCGGTAAAGTAGGCTGCATTGTCGAGTGTGAACGGGTCGTCGAAGTCGAGCACAATTCCCACCCTGTTCTGTTTTTTTTTCTCATGGCGAACCGGCAGCCGAACGTTTCTGGAGGATTCGGGGGGGATCTCGCGGTGAATCGTATCTTTCGTTACACCGTGGAGGAGTAATGGAACGTTGTTTGGTGAGGCGGAATAGTTGGTAATGCGCACCGAGATTATCGGGGTGTCGGTTCGTTTCCGTTTAAGGGTGGCACGGGTAATTGCCGTATTCGGTTCAGGGCCACCGATCGGAACGATCCGAAGTTGTTTATGCGTCTTAAGAAGAGAGGACAGATTTTGTATTTGCTGGTCGGTATAACAGTAGACGGGAGGGGAGGGGGAAGAAGTATCCGGAGTATCTGCAATTGAGGAAATGAACTGGTCCAGGCGTTTTTGACCTGCTTTGAGAGGAGCCTCATCAGGTGCCGTTACATCCTGATCCGGTGGCCCTGTTCCCCGCTCAAGCAGTCGAGGGGCCGGTGCGAGATGATAGATACGCCACCTGAATTCGGGGGAAAGCCGGTTGAGCTCCTGTTGTATTCTGGTTTTGGCCTGTTCCAGCAGGCTTCGGTTGGATGAATTCGCCCCCCTGCGGAGCATACTGGAACTGTTGTCGAGAAGGAAAATCAGGGGACGATCTGGAGTGGTCGCCGGTACGTGTGGGCCTGAAGCAAGTAAAACAAGGCCTGATAGAACGAGACAGGCAAACAACCATTCCAGAAAGCGCCGTAGGGAGTGCTGTATAAGGGGAGGGTTACTGTCACGCGCGGATTGCCAGATCTCCAGAGAGGGAACGATACGTGTAGTATGTCTGGTGAGGTAAATATAGCACAATGTCACCGGAACGAGCAGGAGAAGAAACAGAAGGTAAGCCGGGTTGGAGAAGGCAATATGCATTGCTACCGAAGAAACTTGTGGGTTTGCAACAGTTTGATGATACCGGACACAAGGGGCGTAGTGGAGGTGAGCCGGGCGTAGTCACTCCCGTATTGCAGACAGAGAGTCCGGATACGATCCAGGTGCTTCTGAAGGACCTCATGATACGCCTCCAGCGTTTCCATGTCGACGGTTAACTTCAGTTTCTCTCCGGTTTCCCGGTCGACGAATTCCGTTGATCCGGTCGCTTCTGGATCAAGCTCTTCGGGCGTCAGCAAATGAATGGAAAAGGCATCGAACTGGAGCGCTCGAAGCCGTCGAAGGTAGGATCGAATGGCCTGGTGGTCGTAAAAGTCACTCAGCAGGATGGCGGTGGTGTTTTCGCGGGACGTGATAGCTCGGAGTATATCGGGGTGGTCAAAAGCCTGTTTTGCATTGGGCTCCATGTGTTCGAGCCGATCGATCAGATCGTAAATTTGCCGTTTCCCGTGCACACGACGAAGCAGGAATCTGGTTTCCTTGCCCGCTGCCAGAACGCTGCAGGTATCAAATTGAGCAAGGGTAACATAGGCAAGGGCCGCACAGATTTTCCGGGCGAACTGAAACCGGTTGGGAGATCCGAAGTCCATGGATCGGGAGCCATCGACGATCAGTAAGATGTGGGCCTCTTCTTCGGCGGCGAATTCTTTAATAAACAGTTCCCCGTGTCGGGCAAATACATTCCAGTCAAGGTATCGCAGGTCATCACCGGGTGTGTACGCCCTGTGATCGGAAAACTCGACGGTGCCTCCAGACTGAAGGCTGAAATGTTCTCCTTTTCGCTCTCCGGAAAGGATGCGGCGGACGGCGAGGTTCAGAACTTCAAGCTGTTCAAAGAATTCTTTGGAGGAGAGATGGTGAGACATCCGTTATTTGGGTCCATATTGAAAGGTGGGGTTCATCCTGTGTGCCGTTAGCGAGATGTTATTCACAGGGTTTTACGAAAGACGGGTGTAGAGTTCGTTAGCAAGACAGAGGGTTAGAGGCCTTATTTTCGATGGAACTTTACGGTTGGTGAAGAGAACACAACGTGTGATTTTATCTTGCTTTCAACGAATTTCTTACGGCGTAGAATAGCGATGTTTTACGTTGATAACACGGTGCCTTTTCAACATCCCCTGTTATACGGAATAAACGGAAGCTGAGGCCCCCTTCCAGATGGGTTTACTGATTATTCGACTCGTTAAATTTCTGAACTGCATCTTCCCTGGATTCAGCAAACGGGAAAATTTGAGAAAGCCCCAGGAGATCGAAGACTTCTGTAACATTTTCCGTTGGGGAGACAAGCACGATATTTCCCTTTTGTTCCTGTGCGGTTCCAATAGCCCCAATGAAGACTCCGGCCCCGGCACTCGAAATGTACTCGAGCTCATTAAGGTCAACCACCAGTTTGTACTTGTTGTTTTCAAACAGCTCATCGATTGTTTCATCGAGTTTTTCAAAGGTGTGTGCGTCGAGAAACCCGGTTAATTTGATGAACGTAATATCGTCTTTCAGCTCGTTTGTTTCGATCGTAAGATCAGCCATTTTGGTACTCCTCCGGTTGCGAGTCTTTGTCCTTCATGTATTTGACAAGGCAAATTTCGTTTTTGTTTCCTTCCTTGAATCGATAGTGCACCTCGTCCATGACCTGTCGCATGAGAAAAATGCCAAGTCCTTTTTTCTTGCCTTTCTCCACGTGCTCCAGCACATCGGGATCCTCCATTTCGTTTGGGTTAAACTGCTTGCCGGAATCCTCAATTTTCACCCGGAGCTTTTCCGGCGAAGCTTTGACTTCAACGTCGATCCACCCTTCGTTTTTTTGATCGTACCCGTGTTCCATGATGTTGGTGATGGCTTCGTCGACGGCAAGAATGACTTTGTTTTCATCCGTTTTTGAGAGGTTGGTTTTCCGGATGTTGGACGAGAGCATTTCCCGAACGTGATTCAGGTACTGCGTATTGTTTTGAATGTGCAACTGGTGGGTAAATGAGCTCATGCAACGAGATCCTTAAACGCTATTTGCACGTTTACATTAGCAATGTGCGAACATTTTACGCCATCCTGCGCGCAGTTAAAATTGTGATATCGTCATGTTGCTCACCGTCCTGCTGATGGCGTGAAATTTTTTCAATGACCGTTTCAATGTATTTCTCTGATGTTTGTCTGGCCAGTTTAGCCGTCAGCTTATAAAACCGTTCCTTGCCAAATTCTTCGTCGTCCGGACTCATTGCTTCGACGACACCATCGGTGTACAGCACGATTCGATCGCCCTTGTTGAGTTCAATAACATTTTCAACAATGGTGCGTTCAAATAGAGGTCCCTTGTCGAATCCGAGCGCAATTCCGTTCGGGTTGACCGTTCTCAACTGTTTTTCCTTGTTTCGCCAGAGGACCATCGGGTTGTGGCCGGCGGAACTAATACGGAGTCGCGACTCGGGAATATTCAGGATTGCATATATACAGGTTACGAACATGCCTTCCCGAATATCTTTTGCAAGCATCCGATTGGTTCGAATCAATGTCTCTTTCGTACTTACGTTTCGGCTTCCTTCCATGCGAATCATTGCACGGGTCATGGTCATGACCAGCGAACCGGGGACACCTTTTCCGGATACATCTGCCACGACAAGACCGATATGATCCTCGTCAATTTGAATAAAATCGTAGTAGTCCCCTCCGACTTCCTTGCTGGGTTTATAGGTTGATCCGATGTCCCAGCCCGAGATATCAGGGTGTTTATCAGGAAGGAGTTCCCCCTGGACTTCCATGGCAATATTCAACTCGTGTTCCATAGCTTTTACCTCGAGTTCACGTTTCTGCGCCGTTTTTAAGTTTTTCGTCATCCGATTAAATGTTCTGGCGATGACCCCGATTTCATCGGTGCTCTGAGGTTCGGTTTCATGGTCGAGGTTTCCTTTACTCACCTCGTCGATATCCGCCAGTAATGCATTGATCGGACCGATGATACGACCGGAAAAGAACCAGCCCGCGCCACCCCCGCAAAGAACTGAAAGAAACGTGACCAGAAGGAGGGTATAGGTGAGTTGACCAGTGGCACGGGAGATTTCCTGTGAGGAAAGGGCAAGCAATACCTGATACCGTCGGTCCTTTTGGGAGCCTGTGTTCATTTGATTTTTTTCAGGGGCCGAAAGGGGTCGGGTAAGCTTATAGATTCGGACGGGGGAGTTGTTAATATTCGCCTGGGATATTTCGATGGTATACGTTTCGGTTTCGTGGGATGTAACAGGCGATCTGCTGGAGATGGTGAGGTCTTCGGAAGGAACGGTGTACACGGGTTCTGTACGACCGGTTGATTTATCGATATAACGAAAATCGATATATTTTATTGAGAAATCTTCCTTCTGTATCGGGTTCAGAAAGCTGTTTTCACCGGATCGGCTCGAACCCGTCATTCGCTCAAACGCCTGATCAATTTTATTTGAAATTTCAGGTTGGAGTTCCTGGTCGTACATGTCGATGAAGGCTTCGGCCGTGCCACTACCTGTTTGTTCTTGAATGAATTTCTTCATTCGCTGGACGATTGAACCACTGATGTAGAACGCCCTCTTTAAGTCTCTTCCCGGTCTTCCTTTGATCCCCTGGATTTGTTTCAGGTAATTCGGTTCGAAACTGGATAGCGCTCGGACGAGGGTGCTTCCCTTCGAGTCGATTTCTTTCGTTAGGGCCTCACGCGTCTGGTACATACTGAGGGCGTACATAAAAGCGGCCGAGAACACCTGAGCGATCAGGACCAGCAGAATGAGTTTTGTCCGCAGGCTGATGCCCCGCTGTTTGAGCCTCTGGTTCGTTGAGGAGGATTCGTCCTGGTCGCTGTCCTGATCGTCATCCCCGGATAGGATTGTGGAGGTACTCCTGTCGGAATTGATATAAGTGTGCAGCGTTCGACGGCGGAGGGGGGTTTTCTTGTTGTTTTCAGGAGCGCTTTCAGATGAGGAATCGGTGCGACTTCCGGTTGTATCACCTGATGTATTGGAGTTGTTTGAGGTTGAATCTTCCTCTTCCGTGCTGTCAGTCATGTTATGTTCGTTCTAACGTTCCTCCTGATATGGATCGGTGAAAAATCACCGTCAGCTTGATTAGTTTTATAGTACGGGTGAAACAGTTTTGCAATGGGAAAGGTGAGTTTCAGTTTACCAGGTACCGGGGAACGAGTTCTGGTATGAATCCCAAGCCCTCACGAAATGCGGTAGAGCGTATCGACCAGTAGGGTTCTGCTACGTTCTGGATCTCAGGAACTGCAGGAACGTTGTGAGTTCAAATCGAGGCTGTACAGGGAAGGGGTGCCCCCCGGCAATGACCCGTTAGATGGAAACCTCTATTTTCTGTCATTATTCACTACTTATACTAATATCCTGATACGTCATGAAACCACCACAGAAGAGCGATAACAAAGGTTGCCATCAGGGCCGCGGCGAGGTCGTCGGCGACAAGTCCGGCAAATCGCCCACTCCGCTCGATGCGTGGAATAGGAGGGGGTTTTAAGATGTCGAACACCCGGAATAGAACAAATCCGGCGACCATCAGAAGTACTGATCCGGACAGTGCCGTAAGACCCATCACAAGAAACGTACCGGCAAATTCATCAAGAACGATGTCGCCCGGGTCAAATTCTTCCCACTCATCATGGAGTCGTTTGAACCCGAGCCATGTGATAATTGAGGTGCCGAGTGAAAGGGATAGTAAGATGAGAAAAATGGTTTCCCGACCGAGGTTCGGTTGCCGGGATAGAATCGGAACGGTCATAAGCAGGGCGAGCAACGAGCCAGCGGTTCCCGGCATGCCCGGTGTATAACCCGTGCCGAATCCTCTCAGGATCAAAAGCAGTACCCGTCGTGTCATCAGACCCCTGGAAAGCGCTCGAGCGAGATCGCTTTCTGTACCGCCTGATAAAGGTACACAAGAGCTGAAAGTACCGTAATCAGCACCATCAACCAGATGAAGGAGGATACAAGAAGGTCAAACCAGCGTGCACTGTATTCCAATAATCCATATAGCAGCAACAGGATGATACTGAGTGACTGAAGTACCATTTTTAATTTTCCCCACATGATCGCTGGAAATTGAATTCCGAGTTTTTCCATGCCGGAGCGTACACCCTGTATCAGGAGCTCTCGACTGACGACCAGAACGACCATCCATTCCCTCAGAAGTTCCTGCACCCGTAGTCGCGGAAACCCGAGCAGCATCACGAGACAACCGCATATGAGCACCTTGTCCACAAGTGGATCAGCCATCCGACCGAACCAGGATTCGGTGTTCCATTTCCGGGCGATATACCCGTCGAGTAAATCCGTGAGAAGAGCAAGAACAAACAATCCGAGGACCACGAATCCTGTGTAATAGAACACCGGCTCCATCGTGTTGATAGACGTTTGGTTAACGAGGGATAGTAGTCCAAACAGGAGAAACGCCAGTACCAGACGCAGGCCGGTCACGAAGTTCGCTGCCGTCATGGGAAAGAACAAGCTCAATAAAACCCGAAACGTAAACGTCGGTGTGTTATATATGAAATTTCTATCTGAAAAGTAAATGCGTTTTTGAGATAAGCGCTCTGCTATTATGGAACTTCATTGTTGATGGCGTACGATATTTTCCGAAAAAGCCAGAATGTGTTTCTTCTGTAAGAACTCCATCAAGGGATATCTGATGAATCACTCAAGGCCCATTCCTCTTAAACAAGGTCTGAGATGTTGCTGAAACCCCCTCTCGCTATCGAACGGTAAGACGAGTCGTTCGGCTACGTGGGGGTTTCCGATGCCGTTTCCGAAAAAGCATCGGTCAGACTGAACTGACCTCGCTGATTCCAGTAACTCGTTTGCTCCGACAGAACACAAACATACAGCTCTCCTGGTAAACCTGCTGCTTGCAGACATACGCAAACGGCGTTTATAACGGAGTCAAACCAAACTGAGAACCCGGATCTGATCGTGCAGATAAAAGGAAAAATGCTTGAACAGCTTCCGGTAGAATCTGCATTTTACGGGTTTCAATTGCGAATATTCAATGGTTTACGGTAAGATATAACCTCAACTCTTTACAGAAGCACACTCGTCTGTAAATTCTTCATAAAAGGTTTTCGGGGTTTACATATATTTGAAATTATGCCGGGGGCGTCGGCATCTCGCCAGCTGCTTACAGTATCGATTGAATTGAGAATCATGGATATAGCTGTTGGGTAATTTTTTAGAACAATTTTCACTCGTATGAATGGATGAGCAAAAAGAAAGTGGCTTTCCAGGGGGAGCAGGGGGCATTCAGTGAGCAGGCCGTGTTCAAACATTATGGCCGGGATGTGGATGCGGTACCCTGTCACGATCTTTCGGACGTGTTCCAGGCCGTGGTCCATGAAGAGGTTTTTGAGGGGTTGGTTCCCGTGGAAAATGCACAGGCCGGGACGATTAACAAGACGTATGATTTGCTTCTGGATTACAATCTGAACATCACTGGAGAAACGTACCTGGAGATCAACCACTGTTTCCTGGCAAACGAAGGCGTCTGTGTTGAGGATGTGGAACGAGTGTACTCACACCCGCAGGCGCTGATGCAGTGTGAGGAATTTCTGCAGGAACTCGGGGTTCAGCAGCATCCCACCCAGGACACGGCTGGTGGAGCTCGGCGGGTTCGGGACTCGGGACGAACGGATGAAGCGGCAATCGCGAGTTCGATTGCAGCCGAGGAACACGGACTTGTTATACTGGCCGAACATATTGAAACACGCCAGAAAAACACGACACGATTTCTGAGCATTGGTCTGCAGCCCCGGGGGATAACCGAGAATTGTAAAACCTCTATTTTGTTTGAGACGCGTGACATTCCCGCTGCTCTGTATAAGTGTTTGGGCGGATTCGCCACGAACGGCGTGAACCTGACCAAGCTGGAATCCCGTCCGGAACGAGAAGCGAACTGGAAATATATGTTTTACCTGGATTTTGAAGGGCACCGGAATGATTCCCCTGTGCAGAGAGCACTTGAGGAACTGGAGTATTTTACTGTGTCCTGTGAGGTGATCAGTTCGTATCCAAAAGGTGAATCGGTTTAGAGGGTCATCAGATGAAAATTGGAGCACACATGTCAATCGGTGGCGGGGTTGAGAAGAGTGTGAGCAGGGGACGGGACGTGGGCTGTGAGGTAGTTCAGTTGTTTACGAAAAGCAATCGACGCTGGGCGGCGTCTGAGCTTGAACCCCGGGATCAGGAAGCCCTCCGGAACGAACAGGAGCAAACCGGAGTAGAAGCGGTCATGGTGCACATGGCCTATTTAATCAACCTTGCCAGCCCGAAACCGGAACAGTTTGAAAAATCGTACAGTGCGTTCGTGGAGGAGGTGGAACGTGCTGATTTTTTAAACATTCCGCTGATCTGTTTTCACCCGGGATCGCATACAGGACAGGGAGAAGAGAAAGCGTTGGAACAGGTGGCCGACGCGGTGGACAGGGCCCTTGACGAACTGCAAACGAGCAATGTTCGCGTACTCATCGAAGGGATGGCCGGTCAGGGAACCAGTATCGGTTATCGATTTGAGCAGCTCCACTTTCTGCTAAACGAAATTGATCGTCCGGATCACGTGGGGATCTGTCTTGATACAGCCCACCTGCATGCGGCCGGATACGACCTTTCGGAAAAGGGGTACGAGGAAACGTTTCGTCTGTTCGACGACGTGGTCGGTCTGGATCAGTTATACGCCTTCCATCTGAACGACACGGAGGAAGAGATCGGAAGTCACGTGGACCGCCATCACCATATCGGAAAAGGGGAACTTGGAAAATTTCCTTTTCAACGCCTTGTTTCGGATGAACGGTTTAGCGATCTACCGGGGGTGATTGAGACACCAAAAGAGGAGGACTGGGATCAGCAGAATATTTCACTTCTCAAACAGTTGAGGAAAGAGGCAGATGAAACGTAATATACAGGTACTCGCGGTGCTGCTCGTCCTGGTCACCGCTAATTCGTGTTCTCGACAACAAGTTGAACCAAATACCAAAGAGGAAAAGAACATGAAGCAGAAAGAAAACGGATTTCCGGTACAGAAATCGGAGGAGGTGTGGCGTGAGGAATTAACCGAGGAAGAGTATTACGTACTTCGGGAACAGGGGACCGAACCGGCCGGGTCCGGGGATCTCCTCAACGTTAAAGAACGAGGTATTTATGTCTGCGCTGGTTGTGGACAGGAACTGTTTCATTCCGACACCAAGTTCGATTCCGGAACCGGCTGGCCCAGCTTCTGGCAGCCAATTTCAGAATCTGTCGTTGAAGAACGGCCGGATCCCGGCATTCTCGGCACGAGAACGGAAATTATCTGTGCTCGCTGTGGTGGGCATCTCGGCCATGTATTTGAGGATGGGCCGGAGCCAACAGGATTGCGTTACTGTATCAATTCCGTTGCGCTTCAGTTTGAAATGAAGAAAGGGGCTGATCATGAGGGGGAAGACTGAGATATCAACTCAAAGATACGCCGGGAACGGGTTTGGTAACCAGGGGGCTCATACGGTATTCGGAACAAAGAACTCTCGATGGCTGTTAGAGATCGGTAAGCTGGTAAGAAGGGGTGTCGTGTCGATCGTCCAAATGTTGTTATCCGCACGTTTGAATTCGGGAAGGAGGAATCGGGTTTCTCGACCGGCTGGATACAACCAGAAAAACTGCGAGGAAATTTTATTCGAGGATGCTGGTAAATTGAATTGATTAGTGATATTACATATAAGACACCTGAATTTGTGACAGAATTTTTCGATAGAATAGATGGCAAAAAAAGAAATTATCCACAGTGACGCAGCCCCTGAAGCGGTGGGTCCGTACAGTCAGGCCGTTCGGACCGGGGATACGCTATACGTGTCCGGGCAGATCGGAATTGATCCCGACTCAGGCGAGGTCGTTTCGGATCGCATCAATGATCAAACCGTGCAGGTGATGGACAATTTGAACGCAATTCTTGAAGAAGCCGGAGCCTCCCTGGAGGACGTTGTTAAAACAACG
The DNA here is from genome assembly GCA_964466525.1 of uncultured Planctomycetia bacterium. Classification (GTDB taxonomy): domain Bacteria; phylum Planctomycetota; class MHYJ01; order CAYXQY01; family CAYXQY01; genus CAYXQY01. Next base: position 24,427 of record CAYXQY010000008.1, on the reverse strand, counting down.
GTGTATCTAACAAATATGGATCATTACGAAGAGTTCAACCACATATATAGCAGGTATTTTGACCGTGTGCCCCCGGCACGAGCCTGTGTGGAAGTCTGTGAACTTCCGGCAGGGGTTCTCGTGGAAGTGGACCTCATCGCGTCGTTATCGGACGAGTAGCACGATCATCCACAGGATCTCACATGTCAGCTCAGGTTATCGATGGAAACGAGATTGCGGACCGGGTGTTGGAAGAGGCTCATCAGGAGCGATCGGCCCTGCCGGAAGGCCGCACCCCCCGGTTGGTCTCTATACTGGTCGGCGAGAATCCACCCGCCAGGGCTTATATGAGGCAGCAGGAAGCCGCTGCTGATGAAACCGGCGTCGACTACGACCATTTACTGCTTCCCGCTGAGATCAATCAGGATCGACTTCTGACTGAAATCGAGCAATTAAACCAGAATGAAGAAGTGGATGGGATACTCCTTCAGGTTCCCACACCGGAACAGATTGATACAAAGGAAATTCAACAACGAATTCATTGGAACAAGGATGTGGAAGGGGTTCATCCCACGAACATGGGGAAGCTGGTGTTCGGTCGTTACCGTATCGCACCCTGTACGGCGCTTGCCGTAAGCCGGGTTCTGAAAGAGGTGGACATGAAGATTGCCGGAAAGGAGGTGACGGTCATCGGGCACAGTGAAATTGTTGGTAAGCCGATCGCCCTTATGCTTCTCACGTTTCCCGCCACCACAACGGTATGTCATGTCGAAACCAAAGACGTAAAACGGCATACGGCAAATGCGGATATTGTCATTACGGCTGTGGGCAAGCCCGGATTTCTGACCGGAGACATGCTCAAGGAAGGCGCAATGGTTATTGATGTCGGTATCAGTGCCGTAATGGAGGAGGACGAGGAGGGCAACACAGTTACCGACGAGGACGGGAAGCCGCAAAAGACCCTTGTCGGAGATCTGGATGTGGAAACCGCTCGCTCAAGAGCAAGCTGGATTACACCCGTTCCCGGAGGCGTTGGTCCAATCACCGTTGCAATGCTCATGAAAAATACGGTTCGTTGTGCACGTATGCATGCTGAAAGTCGCATGCGCACGTAATAAAAATGCAGGAAAGACACGTGGACACAGGACTGAACGGGCGACTTGACTTCATGATCGATTCGTCTATAATGGTTTACTCCTTTGGAATATGATTGACAAGCTGGTGTAGCTCAGAGGTAGAGCGCGTCCTTGGTAAGGACGAGGTCACGGGTTCAAGTCCCGTCACCAGCTCCTTTACAATTTGAATTCGACTGTAACAAACCAACATCACTTTGCATTACCAACGAGGAGAAGAAAATGGCGAAAGAAACCTTTGAGCGGACGAAAACGCACATGAACATCGGGACCATCGGTCATATTGACCATGGGAAAACCACGCTCACCGCAGCGATGACAAAAATTTTGCACAACAAGGGGATGGCGGATGAAATGCCGTTTGAGGATATCGATAAGGCACCGGAGGAGCAGGAGCGTGGAATTACGATTAACATTTCTCACGTGGAGTACGAAACGGAGGATCGCCACTACGCTCACGTCGACTGTCCCGGTCACGCGGACTATGTGAAAAACATGATCACGGGGGCGGCACAGATGGATGGAACAATTCTGGTCGTGGCCGGAAACGACGGACCGATGCCACAGACTCGTGAACATATGCTGCTTGCCCGACAGGTAGGCGTTCCCACAATGGTCTGTTTTATTAATAAGACGGACATGGTCGATGATCCCGAACTTCTCATTCTGGTCGAAGAAGAGATTCGGGACCTGCTGAATGAGTATGACTTCGACGGGGAAAATATTCCGATCATTCAGGGTTCGGCACTGAAAGCGTACGAATGTGCCTGCGGCGAAGAGGATTGTGATGATTGTGGACCCATCCTCGAACTGCTTGAGGCATGTGACACCCACCTTCCGGAGCCTGAACGGGAAACCGGTGAAGATTTCCTCATGGCTATTGAGGACGTATACAGCATTAAGGGTCGCGGGACGGTCGGTACCGGACGAATTGAACGGGGTGAGATCGAAGTTGGTGATGAAGCTGAAATCGTCGGTCTTGAGGACGAACCCCGTGATACAGTGATTACCGGTATCGAGATGTTCCGGAAAACACTTGAGAAAGGGCAGGCCGGCGATAACGTCGGGTTGTTGTTGCGAGGGGTTGAAAAGGAAGAATTGAAGCGTGGCCAAGTCATAGCTGATCCCGGTACGATCACTCCACACAAAAACTTCATGGCGCAGGTTTACGCTTTGAAGAAGGACGAAGGTGGTCGCCACACCCCCTTCACATCCGGGTACAGTCCGCAGTTCTACATGCGTACCACGGATGTAACAGGGGAGGTTCAGCTTCCGGAAGGAACGGAGATGGTCATGCCCGGTGATAGTGTCGAGCTGGAAGTCCAGCTGCAGAAACCGATCGCCGTCGAAGAGGAGCAGCGATTTGCCATCCGTGAAGGGGGGAAAACCGTCGGACGAGGTGTGGTGACCGAAATTCTCGAATAACTGAAGGGCGGTTTCCCGGAGGGCCTGTTTTAATCGATAGCGGTCCTGTGTATACTTACAAAGCGTGACTGCAGGGTTGCTTTAATAGATTCAGCTCTCGTGACGTACAGCAAGTTCTCAGGCCCAATCCTCCATGTTCCCGAATTTCCTGCGTGCAATATTTTATTTTATGAATCGTACGTTGTATCCACATGCGTGAAGAGATATTTCTTGAATGTACGGAATGTGGGGAGCGGTATTATCGCACCTCCAAGAACGTGAACGAGCGCGGGACGCTTGAGTTGAAGAAGTTCTGTCGCCGCTGTGGGGAGCACACGGTGCACCGGGAACGATAGGGTGTGGGTGTGGCCCTGTTTGTCATTGTGCTTTTGATTTTGGGTCCGTAGCTCGAATTGGCCAGAGCACCGGACTCCAAATCCGGAGGTTGGGGGTTCGAATCCCCCCGGACCTGTATATAATTTGTTCAAATTCTGGTTTGTTGTACGAACGGCCCATGTCGTTACAACTTCGCCTGCGAAAAGAAGGACAGGGCATGATTGTCCGAACGGTGGCCGGCGTAATTCTGGTCGGTTTGTTGGCGTTTGGTTGTGCAAGCCTGGCCAATGCCGTGAACGCGGCGTGGTGGGATGGGCAGATCATTCCCACCGTTCCGTTTTTTGAGTTTCAAATCTCAAATGGATACCTGGTTTCATTTGCCCTGTTTATGATCGGTTGTTTCGGCGTGTATACCCAGGTGGTTAACCATCCGGACGTGGCCGAATTTCTAATTGAAACGGAAACTGAACTACGAAAGGTTTCCTGGCCGGAAGCAGGAGAGTTTTTAAACGCGACAATTGTTGTGTTAATTGCGATTTTTCTTATCGCAGTGTTTCTTGGATTGGCCGATATTATATTCGTAAGATTAGTGAATTTAATGATTCTTTAACGGGCAGATGGCCGAAGACGTAGACCGGAAAAAACGTGACAACCTGCGGGCCGAGCCCGGTGAGAAATCGGAGCCCCGTGAGAGCAAATGGTATATCCTTCAGGTAAGAGGAGGGCAGGAGGAAAAAATCCAGAAACAGCTCAAGCAGAAACTGCGTTCGGAAGGTCTGCAGGACGACGTGCGTGAGGTGTATCTGCCCAAGGAGAAAGTCTCCAAGATAAAAGGGGGAGAGCGTACGGTGCACGAGAAGAAATTGTTCCCCGGGTACCTTATGGTGGATATGGACATGAATGAGGAGGTCCGGCACGCGCTGAAATCCGTGCGTGGTGCATACCAGTTTCTCGGGGACGAGGAACCCCGTCAACTGACACGGGAGGAGGCTGAACAGATGTTCTCACATGCCGAGGCGGAAGATAAAGAGCCGAAGGTACAGATTGATTTTGAAGAGGGGGACACGGTTCGGATCAAGGAGGGACCGTTCGAGAACATGGAAGGTCATGTGGAAGAATTAATCCCCGAAAAAGGTCTTGTACGATTGACCGTTACCATTTTTGGACGGGCGACCCCCGTTGAGCTCGAGTACTGGCAGCTTGAAGAAATCTAACGTTCTTTGATTGGTGAAACCACAATATAACATGGCTGACAAACCCGTTCGTACACAAATTACGCTGGAAATACCCGGTGGGCAGGCATCACCAGCCCCCCCGGTCGGACCCACACTGGGTGAACATGGACTCCCTATCGGGGATTTTGTGAATCGGTTTAACTCCAAGACGGAAGACGAACAGGGGGTACTGTTTCCGGTTGAAGTTACGGTATACGAAGATAATTCGTTTGATTTAAATATAAAATCCCCCCCGGCTTCTTTTTTGCTGAAAGAGGCCGCAGGGATAGCTCAGGGTTCTCCCCGGGCAGCCACGATTAAAGTCGGGGCCGTGACACGTGATCAGGTACGGGAGATTGCGGAACGGAAAATGGAAGACCTGAATGCGAATGACCTTGAAAGTGCGGTACGAGTGGTTGAGGGTACTGCTCGATCAATGGGGGTTCAGGTATTTGATTCGGAGGAGGAGGCTGAGTTGTTCCGTGAAGAAGAGGTTGTCACGGATCTCGATGAGCTCGACGAGGTGACTGGGGATGAGGAAGAGGAGGAGGTGGAAGAAGATACTGAACCGGTTTCGACGGAAGAGGGTTCGCAAACAGGTGTTTAACTATTTAGGGATATCCTTTGAGCGGTCATTTCGAGAACGTCTGATTTATATTGCCAGGTGGAATTATGGGTGGACAACGTTACAGACAGGCACGGGAATTAATTGACAGGGATCGAACCTACACGCTGGAAGATGCGGTAGAGCGGATCCAGGTCCTTGATACCGCGAATTTCAATGAAACGATTGAATTGCTGGCGTTGTTAAATATTGACCCGGCACAATCAAGTCAGTCGGTTCGAGGGTCCGTCAGTTTGCCGAATGGCATAGGAAAAGAGCGAACCGTTCTTTGTTTTGCGGAAGGAGAAGATGCGGAAGATGCGGAACGGGCCGGCGCAGACTACGTTGGTGGACAGGAACTCGCTGAGCGTATCGAAGAGGAGGGGTTTTTTGACTTTGACGTGGCACTCGCCGGAGAGTACGCGATGAGGTATGTGGGGCCGATCGGACAGTTGCTCGGTCCAAAGGGGCTGATGCCCTCACCGAAAGACGGCACGGTTGTTTCTGAGGGGGACTTTGAAAGGGCGGTTCGGGAGTTCAGGTCCGGACGCGTAGAGTACCGGACCGACGAAGGGGGGAACATTCATGTTCCCGTTGGGAAAGAGGATTTTGAACCGGACGAACTTGTGGAAAATATTGACTTCTTTCTGGATCATCTCCGGGCCAACCGACCAACCGGTGTTTCCGGACGGATGTTTCAGAAATGTTACCTGTCCAAAACCATGAGTCCGTCGGTGCGGTTTTCTCCGGCGTAATTTGCATTAACTGAAAACGGAACGAAGTGATGCCAAATATAGTCAAAAATTTAATGGTGAATGAGTACATGAACCGGTTTGGCAAGGTTCATGTGTGTGTGCTCGTTGATTATCAGGGCCTTCCGGCGGATCAGTTCACTCAGGTTCGTAAGGAGTTAACCGATGAGGGGCTGGATATCTTTGTTTTGAAAAATTCAATTGCCCGGCGCGTGTTCGATCAGGCCGACAAAGGATCCCTCAACCAGTATCTAACCCAACCAGCTGCAATTATCTATGGGAAGAATGAACCGGTGGAGCTTGCTCGAACGGTTATGGATCTGGAGGAGGACAATGAGCCCCTGCACGTTCTCGGGGGAATTGTTGATGAGACACCGCTTGATCCTGAGAACGTGGAGCAGCTGGCGGATATGGAGACACGTGAAGAGTTGATGGCAAAGCTGGCCCGGGGGATGATGTCACCGGTACAGGCCCTTGCCCGGGGTTTACGTTCACCGTTGCGATCCCTTGCTCGAGGGTTGGACGACCTTGCCACGAAAGAGGAAGAGGGTTGACGGAGAAGGTTTGTTGTTATGATATTCTCTAATTTGTTCGCACTACGTTTCAGGAGATAGAACGATGGCAGAGGAAGCTACGAAAACGAAAGAAGATGTTTCTGAAGACACGGACACCTCCGACGAGGGAAACGAGCAGGAGACCGAAGGTCAATCAGCATCTCCTGACCTGAACGACGAGGCGCAGGATGTTGTGGATCAGTTTAAGGAACTGGACGATGAACAACGTTGTGAGGCCTTTCTGAAGATTATCTCCGAATCACCAATCCTATGGATTAAAGATCTGGTGGATGCCATGGAGGATCGATTTGGTATTTCCACCGCCGCCCCGGCCGCTGCCGCCGCCCCGGCCGCAGGTGCCGCGGGAGAGGGCGAAGAGGGTGAGGAAGAGGATGAAGAAAAAGCCGTCGTCGATGTGGTCCTCGAGGATTTTGGTGATCAGAAAATACAGGTGATTAAGGCGGTTCGGGGAGAAACGGACCTCGGCCTGAAAGAAGCAAAGTCGCTTGTTGATGATGCACCCAACCCGATCAAGGAAGGTCTTCCCAAAGAGGAAGCCGAAGAAATGAAAAAAGAGATTGAAGACGCCGGAGCCGAGGTATCGCTGAAGTAATCGTTTGTATTCCCTTCTGTCAAATCACATGGAACTTGTAAATACCGGAACAGAACCGTTCGTCCGAGACATTCCTCACCTCACACGGATCCAGCTCGAGTCGTGGGATGAGTTTCTGCAAAAAGACGTACCTCCACGGAAACGCGAGAAACAGGGACTTGAAGCGATTCTTCAGGAAACGTTTCCGATCGAATCCTACGATGGGTCCACGAAGTTGGACTATGTCCACTACGAGCTCGGACAGCCCCGATATACTCCTGAAGAATGTAAACAGCTCGGCCTGACATACGGGGTGTCCCTGAAAGTTCGCCTCCGAATGGAAATGGAGGAGGAAACCGTTGAGGAGGACGTTTATCTGGGGGATGTCCCGATGATCATCGGTGGTGGACAATTTGTGGTAAACGGTTCTGAACGGGTCATTGTGTCCCAGTTACATCGATCCCCCGGTGTTGACTTCATGGAGGAGGAGAAGGGGGACTCCATGTACCAATCATGCTGGGTTGTTCCCAAGCGCGGTTCATGGATTGAATTTCAGGTTTCGAAACAGGAATTGCTTCGGGTCCGGATTGATCAGAGTGGAAAGTTTCCGGCAACCATTGTTCTGAAGGCCTTCCAGCCGGAACTTTCGGAGGACGAAGATCTGATTCGCCGATATTACGAACCGACCCAAACGATTTCCCTTGACAGCGGTACGCAACCGAAGGAACTGATTGACCTGCGGACCGTTCAGCCGATACATGATCCGGAAACGGGAAAAACGATCATTGAGGCCGGTTACCAGATCAGGTCCGCTTCCGCAGAACATATCCTTGGTAAGAACATCGATGAAATTGAAGTGATCAAACCGAGGGAGGAGGGTCGTCTTGATCCACTGATCCTGAATACGCTTGAGAAGGAACGAAAGAAGCTGGAGCCGATTAAAGAGGAGCATGAGGTCGACAATCACGAAGCCGCCCTGATCTTTCTTTACGGTAAACTCCGTCCGGGATCCCCCAAGACGCTTGACAAAGCAAAGGATCTGTTCGAAGAGCGATTCAGCGACGAAAGCCGATACCGCATTGGAAAGGTTGGACGATACCGTATCAACCGTAAGTTCGGTACGGATATTCCAGAGGACGAACAAACCATTCTGCCCCGGGACATCGAGAACTGCGTTGAGTATGTGATGAAGCTACGCAGTGGCGAGGGCGAACCCGATGATATTGATCACCTCGGGAATCGCCGGGTGCGAACCATTGACGAACTCTGTGCCGAACAGGTTCGCATCGGGTTTCTCCGTCTGCGACGAAGTGTTGAAGATCGGTTGAACATGGAGAACCAGAGCGATGAAACCCCCAAGTCGCTGATTAACGCCAAACCGATTTCGTCTGCGATCGACTATTTCTTCGCACGCGGCGACCTTTCACAGGTGGTGGATCAAACAAACCCGATTTCTCAGCTCACGCATCAGCGGCGGATGAGTGCCCTGGGGCCATCCGGCCTGAATCGACGACGCGCCGGGATGGAGGTGCGGGATGTGCACACGTCCCACTATGGACGGATTTGTCCGATTGAAACTCCGGAAGGCTCCAACATCGGATTGATCACTTCACTTGCCATATATGCGGACGTGGATGAATACGGATTTCTCGTTACCCCGTACCGCGTGGTTGAGGATGGACGGGTCACGACCGAAGTGGAACATCTAAAGGCGAGTGAAGAACACGGACACTCGATCGTCAGTGTTGACGTTGATCTGGATGAGAACGGAAACATCAAAGGGGATGAAATCCTTGCTCGTCTGAACGGGGAGATGCAGTATGTGAAGCCCGAGGACGTGGATTATATGGACGTTGCACCCCATCAGTCCGTTGGCGTATCCGCCAGCCTGATTCCCTTTCTTGAAAACGACGATGCCAACCGGGTCCTGATGGGTTCCAACATGCAGCGGCAGGGGGTTCCTCTGATGAACACGGAACGAGCCCTGGTCAAAACGGGAATGGAAAAATACGTCGGAAAATACTCGGACATGTTGCAGCACGCCGAGGAAGGAGGGGAGGTGACCCGGGTCACGTCGGAGGAGGTTGAAATTGATGATCAATCGTATGACCTGAGAAAATTTGAACAGCTTGCCGCCGGCCATACCCTCAATCAGCGTCCGATCGTAGAAGAGGGGGAGGAAGTGGAAGAAGGAGAAGTGATCGCGGATGGAGCGGCGACCTGCGACGGAGAGCTCGCTCTGGGACGAAATGTCCGCGTGGCGTTTCTTCCCTGGGAGGGATACAATTACGAGGACGCAATTGTGATCAGTGAATCCCTCCTGAAGGACGAGAAATTTGTCTCCGCACACATTGAGGACTTCGAAGTGGAAGCCCGTGAGACGGCGCGGGGTCGGGAGGAGTTTACCCGGGACATCCCAAATATAAGTGAATATCAACTTTCGATGCTGGATGAAGATGGGATCATTCAGGAAGGGGCATACGTGGAGCCCGGTGATATTCTTGTCGGAAAAGTGGCTCCGAAGAGTGAGACGGAAGAATCTCCGGAAGAGAAGCTTTTGAATGCGATCTTCGGGAAGGCCGGGGAAGAGGTGAAAGACGAGTCTCTACGTGTGGAGTCCGGCGTAGAGGGGATCGTCGTTGAGACGAACCACTACAGGCGAAAAGTGGACCTGTCCGACGAAGAATCCGAGGAGATACGGAAGAAAACACGGAAAATTAAATCTGATTTTCGTAACCTCGTCAGCGAGAAGCTTGATCAGTTTATCGCGGAATTACGCGACGAGTTCGGTGAGGACGTGATTGGGAATATTACGTTTGGAAAAGAAGGAGATGCCTCGGAATACTCGGAGTTGCGTGAAATCCTGAACTTCGACACGCTTAACCTCGAGGATGAAAACGACAGGGACCGGGCCGAAAAAATGCTCCTCGATTTCTACGATGAGATTGAAAAGTATGAAGTTCAGCGTGATCGTGAAATTAATCAACTCACGCGAGGGGATGAACTTCCCACCGGTGTGCTTGAGAAAGTGACGGTGAAAATAGCGTCCGTGCGGAATCTGAAAGTAGGGGATAAGTTTGCCGGTCGCCACGGTAACAAGGGCGTTGTCGCTGAAATTCTGCCTGAAGAGGACATGCCGTTTCTTCCGAATGGGAAACCGGTGGAAATGCTGCTGAATCCGCTCGGAGTTCCCTCCCGCATGAACATCGGTCAGATTCTTGAAACACACCTTGGCTGGGCGGGTGCCGAACTGGACCGTGAATATGAAACCCCCATTTTCTCGGGGGCTCAGGAGGAGGACATTAGGGAGGAACTCGAGGAGGCCGGGCTGCCGGTTGACGGAAAAACGACATTGTACGACGGGCGTACCGGTGAACCGTTCGATCAGCAGGTGACGGTCGGATACATGTATGTCATGAAGCTGGAACACATGGTCGAAGATAAGATACACTCCCGGGCCACCGGTCCGTACAGTCTGATTACACAGCAACCGCTCGGTGGAAAGGCCCGATACGGCGGCCAGCGATTCGGGGAGATGGAGGTCTGGGCGCTTGAAGCGTATGGGGCCGCCAATACACTCCAGGAAATACTGACCGTTAAGAGTGACGATGTGGACGGACGCACAAAAATCTACGAATCCATGGTAAAAGGGAAAAACTCCCTTGATCCTGGAATGCCGATGGCCTTCGAGGTTCTTACGAAAGAACTACAGGGCCTCTGTCTGCATGTTGAGTTGAAAAAACGCAAGGAGTCCGTATAACGCTCCTGTCCATCTGAACAGGATTGATTTATATATTGCACCGTAATTCATTTAAACCAAACATGGATCTTTTTTACGACCGCATCAACGAGTACGATTCCGCTAAGATTAGACTTGCATCTCCCGAAGACATTCATTCACAGTCATACGGGGAGGTGAAAAACACGGAAACAATTAACTACCGGACGTTTAAGCCGGAAAAAGATGGATTGTTCTGTCAGCGAATTTTTGGTCCGGAGAAGGATTGGGAATGTTTTTGCGGAAAATACCAGGGCATAAAGTACAAGGGCCTGGTCTGTGATCGTTGCGGTGTAGAAATAACGCTGTCTCGTGTACGACGTAAACGAATGGGGCACGTCGATCTTGCCGCTCCGGTGGTTCATTACTGGTTCTTCAAGACGATTCCGTCTCGGCTGGGCAACATCCTGGGGATGAAGAATTCCAACCTGCAGCGTGTGGTGTACTACCAGGATTTTGTGGTGACGGAGTCCGAATCCGAGGAAATTGCCAGGCGTGACCCCGAAGCGGCCAAGAAACTGCAGCGGAAAAAGCTTTTGAGTGAAAAGGAATACAACCACTATTCCGAACGCTTCGGGGAGCTGTTCGAGGCAGACATGGGGGCGGAGGCCATACGAACATTGCTGAACACGATGAATTTCCAGCAAACCATCGACGACCTGCGGGAGGACCTCCGGCAGACCGGATCGAAACAGACCATAAAACGTATCACAAGCCGCCTTCGAATCCTTCGAGCTCTCAATGAGTCCGATAACAATCCCAGCTGGATGGTGCTCGATGTGTTGCCGGTTATTCCACCTGATCTTCGGCCGCTCGTATCGCTGGATAGCGGCAATTTCGCAACGTCCGATCTTAATGACTTGTATCGTCGTATGATCAGCCGTAACAACCGGCTGAAAAATCTGAAGGAACTGAACGCGCCGGAAGTCATACTTCGAAACGAGAAACGGATGCTGCAGCAGTCTGTGGATGCGATTTTTGACAACAGTAGTCTTCAGCGTCCTCAGACCGGTTCCGATAACCGACCACTAAAGTCGCTTACGGATATGATTAAGGGAAAACAGGGTCGGTTAAGAAGAAATCTTCTCGGAAAACGGGTGGATTACTCGGGACGGTCCGTGATTGTGTCCGGTTCGGAGCTGAAGCTTGATGAGTGTGGTCTGCCCAAGAAAATTGCGCTTGAACTGTACGAGCCGTTCGTTGTACGTGAGCTTCGCGAACGGGGCAAGGCGGACACCATCAAAAATGCCAAGCGAATGCTTGAGGAGGAAGAGGATATTGTCTGGGACATGCTGGAGGAGGTTATTCAGGATCATCCTGTTCTCCTGAACCGTGCCCCCACACTTCACCGAATGGGGATACAGGCATTTCAGCCCAAACTGGTGGAAGGAAATGCCATTCGCGTCCATCCACTCGTGTGTCCGGGGTACAACGCGGACTTTGACGGGGACCAGATGTCCGTCCACCTGCCCCTGTCCTGGGAGGCGCAGGTGGAGGCACATACCATGTTGAAAGCATCCCATAACATTCTTTCTCCGGCGCATGGAGATCCGATTACTACGCCCAGTCAGGATATGGTACTCGGTGCGTATTACCTGACTCTTTCCCTCGAAGATCGAAAAAACGAAGGGAAACGGTTCAGTTCGTTTGAGGAGGCCCTGATGGCGTTTGACTCGGACGTGATTGAACTTCACTCGATCATCAAAGTGAGTGTGGACGATGACATGGAGATGGTTGGTCCGGATCAGCAATCCCGGCCCCCTGAGAACGGTGTAATGACTACCACGGTCGGTCGTATTTTGTTTAACGAGATTTTTCCCGATGAGCTTCCCTTCTTCAACTACACCCTGGACAAAGGAGCACTAAACGATGTGGTTTATGAGTGTACGAAGAGGCTCGAAAAGCACGCACAGGTAAAGGTGCTTGATGAGTTTAAGCGTATAACGTTTAAGGCCGCTACTTTATCCGGGTTGACCTTCGCTGTGAGCGATCTGTTACAGGCCGAGAAGAAGCCGGAAATTATCGAGGAAGCGGAGAAGGAAGTCGAACAGATCGAGGAGAACTACCAGAAGGGAATCTTAACCCCCGGCGAGCGGTTTAACCAGATTGTGGACTGCTGGACACATGCTCGAGAACGGGTTACGCAGTCCCTGATGGATCGCCTGGAGGAGGACACACGAGATCCGGATACTCCCCCAAATCCGATCCACATCACGACCGTTTCCGGCGCAAGAGGAAGTCGCGATCAGATTCGACAGCTTGCCGGCATGCGAGGCCTGATGGCCCGACCGAGTGGTGACATTATTGAAACACCTATTAAGGCAAACTTCCGGGAAGGCCTTTCCGTTCTCGAATACTTTTCGTCCACTCACGGTGCCCGAAAAGGACTTGCGGACACGGCCCTGAAAACTGCTGACGCCGGGTATCTGACACGTCGCCTGGTTGATATATCACAGAGCGTTATTGTTCGCTCACATGATTGCGGTACGCTTAATGGAATCACCAAATCAGCGGTACATTATGGGGACAAAGAGAACATTCCTCTGCGGGAGTTGATCTACGGTCGGTGTGCTCGAGATACCATACGGGATGTGGTGACCGATGAGATTATTGTGGAGGAGAACGGACTGATTACGGAGGAGGTCGCTCAAAAAATCGAAGACATGGCGTACGATGCCGTTCAGGTGCGTTCTCCACTCACCTGTGAGGAACCGGGAGGGGTTTGTGCAAGATGTTATGGCATGGACCTGAATTCCAAGGAACTCGTTGAGCAGGGCATGGCTGTCGGGGTTATCGCCGCACAGTCCATTGGTGAACCCGGCACACAGTTGACGATGAGGACATTTCACATCGGTGGAACGGCGTCTCGAGACGTTGAAGAGTCCGAAGTTCGTGCCGACCAGCCGGGGACCGTGAAATACCATAACCTGAACTGGGCGGACAAGGAAGATGGCACACGGGTTTCATTAAATCGTGACGCGGAGATCTTTCTGCTGGACGAGAAAGATCGGGAAGTGGATAATTACGTACTTGATCCGGGGACGGAATTGCACGTGAAAGAAGGCGAGGAAGTTGAAGAGGGAGATCGGCTGGCCAGCTGGGATCCCTACAATGTGCCCATTGTGGCCGAGGAAGAAGGATATGTGGCGTACGAGGATATCGAGAAAGACGTTACGATGCAGGAGGAGGTTGATCCGGCCACGGGCATTAAACGTCGGGTGGTGACCGAACACACGGGGGAGTTACACCCTCAAATTCTCCTGAAGGACGAGAATGACGAAATTCAGGGGGTTTACACGATTCCTGAACAGGCTCACATTGACGTGGACGAAGGGGAGAAGGTAAATCCTGGAGATCTTCTTGCCAAGACACCGCGTGAAATGGGGGGGACACAGGATATAACCGGGGGTCTTCCACGAGTCGAACAGCTATTTGAAGCCCGTACGCCTGACGACCCGGCTGTTATGGCAAAGATTGATGGAATCGTGGAACTCAAGGGGAAGAAACGAGGCAAACGGAAGATCATCGTTCGCGATCCAAAGACGGATCGTGAAGCGGAGCATCTGGTTCCGCCCGGGAAGCACATGCGGGTACACGGGGGGGATCGTGTTGAGGCCGGTGAGCCGCTTGTGGACGGTCCCCTTGATCCGGAGGATATCCTTGAGATTAAAGGGGTCGAAGAACTCGCGGAATACCTTCTTGATGAGGTTCAGTCCGTGTACAGGTCTCAGGGTGTATCGATTAACGACAAACACGTGGAAATTGTCATATCTCAGATGCTACGCATGGTTAAGGTTCAGGAACCGGGGGACTCGAAGTTTCTACCGGGACAGGTGGTGAACAAATACGAACTTGCGGAAGAAAATGAGAAAATTTCCGGGGAAGGCGGTCGGCCCGCGAACTACGAACCGCTTCTGCTCGGTATCACACAGGCATCGTTACGGGCCGATTCATGGCTCTCCGCCGCTTCCTTCCAGCAAACCACGCGTGTGCTCACCGAGGCGTCACTCGCCAGTGACGAGGACCCACTCAAAGGGCTGAAAGAAAATGTCATTCTCGGACACATGATACCTGCCGGAACTGGATTTGAGGAGTACCTCCGATCCAACGTTGAGCGGGAGGTCGAAGACGAAGAGGAGGAAGAGAAGCTCCAGGTCCGTGAGGAAAAAACGGTGTAGCACGGGATAGGTACAGGGAGGGGGGGCGTACAGGGTGGAATTGCCGGGGACCGTTTCCTCGTGGTTCTCTATCTTGATAAGCGCCAGAAGAACCGTTAGGATAAGCCTGTTCCGACATATATTCGTACTCATCAGGTCTTTGCTTGCTTTGCATGATGGACGGTTATGCCTACGATTAATCAGCTTGTAAGAAAAGGACGGGAGAAGAAACACGAAAAAAGTAAAACACCCGTTCTCGAAGGGGCTCCTCAAAAAAGGGGGGTATGTCTGCAGGTGAAAGCAATTACACCGAAAAAGCCGAATTCCGCACTCCGGAAAATCGCACGGGTTCGATTGTCAAACGGACGGGAAGTGACCGCGTACATTCCCGGGGAGGGGCATAATTTACAGGAGCATAGTATTGTTCTTGTCCGTGGTGGCCGTGTCAGGGATCTACCCGGCGTAAGATACACGGTTGTACGTGGTGTGTATGACTGTGCCGGCGTGGAAGACCGGCGGCAGGCCCGTTCGAAGTACGGAACAAAATCACCTGAATAATACACTCAAAAGGCATCATGGCTCAGAAATTTGTACGATACAACGAAAAATACCTTGAACCCGATCCGAAGTTTGAGAGTGAACTGGCCTCGATTTTTATAAATGCTATTATGCAGGGCGGGGAAAAGGCGGTTGCTCAGAATATTTTCTACGATGCTATCGAAACGTTCGACGAGCGCATTGATCGAGGGGAAGAAGAATCGATCATGGATGCGTTCGAGCAGGCGGTGGAACACGTAAAGCCGCATATCGAAGTTCGATCGAGACGCGTGGGAGGAGCGACCTATCAGGTGCCCATGGAAGTGGATCCCAGACGCCAGACAAGTCTTGCCATTCGCTGGATCATGTCGGCGGTCGACACAAGTCGGGATCGAAATGGAATTCCCGCCGATGAAGCGATTGCCCGAGAGCTTACGGATGCTTATAACCAGGAGGGATCCGCCATAAGCACGCGGAAGGAAGTCCATCGAATGGCTGAAGCCAATAAAGCGTTTGCTCACCTTGCGTGGTAATCCGTGCAAACGGTCCGTAGGAGGCTGCTGAAAAACTCCCACAACGTCAGCGAAACGAGTTCGTCGAAGAGCGCGGAGCCAGCCGCAGCCGATGCCGTCAGTGCATCCGAGGGGATTACGTAGTAATTGTTCATTTCAAATAGCAACGAAATGTTGCGATTTGAATATGTTTGACAAAGGGAATCGGCGTAACTCGTTTCGTCTCAAGGAGATAGGATGTAATTGGAATCTCTGGGCGATTGCGGATTCTCGCCGATGCTCTTTTGGCATCGGCTGCGAATCCGCGCACTACGAAGATCAGAATTGTATTCTACTGACGAAGCGGGGGTTTTTCAGCGGCCTCCTGGTGCCTTACTGTGTCTTTGATTGTTGCCTGACCGGAGTCAATTAATATGGGCTTGAAGGCGTACAGAAGTCGGGTCTGGATAATTCCCTCCCTTTTTGTACTTACTGCGTCACTTTTTCTGACGACCCTGCCCTGTTTTTGTTTCGGTGACTGCTCTGCGCACCGGAGCGAACAACAACATACGACGTCCGGAGACGAAATTGTGTCTTTGACGTTTTGCGGTTCTGGAGCGGCTCGTTGTGATCATTCATTTGAGGCGGCGGACTCACAAAAGATATCTTCGGGCTGTGGGTGCGAAGTCCCGGCACAGGATCGACTGATCCGTTTTAAGTCCTTCCAATCGGATTGGTGGTCTCAGGCTGTTCCAGCATATGTTGAGAAGGTTTCAGGCCCGGACCGCGTCCTGGCCGGCGCGGATGTCATGGGGGCCCCGAACAACACGCATCTCGCATCGACTCCCATCCCCTCTTACCTCCTTCACGTCAGCTTTTTGCTCTAATTCATATCTCCTGTAGGAACGTCAGCTGGTCTATTCGCGTTCCGAAAAAGCCGGACGTTCTACATCGGTGACGTTCGTTTTTGATCCTGTCGAACAGGAGATATTGATGAACAGAGGATGGGTGCTGTCTTTACTACTATGTCTTTTTCTCCCTGCCTGTACCTCAAATAGCCCGGTATACGACCTGGATCGAACGTCGGAGTGGGATCAACAGGTTCGGGGAACACTGGAATCTTCCTCAAATGAACAGAATCAGACTCCGTATGGGAAGCCGGTAGAACAGAAACGAGAAAAGAAGGAAGTTGGCCGGGGTGATACGGTTCAGTTATCCGGGCTGGTGGATCGTGCCCTGCGGGAAAATCAGGGCGTACAGTCGGCAGAGCAACGGTGGAAGTCCGCGGTGTATCGGGCCGGTCACGTTTCCGGGCTGCCCGATCCGGAACTTATGACCATGGCAGCCGTGGAACCGATTAAAACACGTGACGGCCCCGTGGACTGGCAGCTCCGTCTGTCACAGAAGTTTCCCTGGTTCGGAAAGCTGGACGCAAAGGAACAGCAACAACTGGCGGAGGCCGGAAAATGGTACAGTCGGTATCTCCGGAAACGAAATAAGGTGGTACGGAACGTAAAGGAAACGTTTGCGGAATATCGGTACCTTTTTCGAGCCATTGAGATCACGGAGGAGATGCGGGAATACCTGGATCGAATGGAGGAGGGTGTGCGGCAGCGATACGAATCGGGGGCGTCCCGTGTGCATGATCTGTTACGAATTGAGAACGAACGGGAAAAACTCGAAACGGAGCGTGCGGATCTGGAGGATCGAAAGCAGGCTGTTCGGGCAAACATGAACGAATTACTGGATCGCCCGTCGGACGCGGAACTTGCTGAACCGGACCGTTCACGCAGCGGGTTCCCTGAACTGAACAGGAAGGACCTGCTGGCGAAATTACGGAAGCATCGGCCACAGATCGAGGAGGCACGATTTCGAGGACAGTCCGCCCAACAGCAACTTCGTTCCGCAAGACTCGGGTATTATCCTGATTTCAGGGTAGGCATGTCGTATTCGGTCGTGGGCGATACCGACAAGCCGGGAACCGTGGATGCGGGATCGGATGCATACGGAGTGCAGATGACGCTCGAACTGCCGCTATGGCAGGGAAAACGGGATGCCCGTTTTCGAGCAGCAAGGGCCGATAAACGGGCTGCACGCCGGGAGCTGGCTCAGGAGAAAAATCATGCAGAGGCTCAACTTACCGGTGTGATGTCAGAGTTCGAACAGCATCGCCGGAGAGTACGACTTCATTCGGATACCATCGTTCCAAACGCAAAACGCTCCCTCTCCTCCGCCCGCGAAGCGTACGAAACCGGCGATATGGACATCGTGTCCTTCCTGGATTTTCAGGACCGGCTGCTGAGAGCGCGGTTGGAGCATCAGCGTGCGGTCGCCGATCAACTGAAAGCGTTCGCTGAACTCGAAGAAATGATTGGTGTTGCCCTTAACTTTCCGAAAGAGGAGAAGTAGCAGATATATCAATCCGGAATTTTTTCAGTTGTATGAAATACAATGACTATGAAGAACATTGTTACTGCATTGTTCTGTGCGTTGATGGTCGTGCTGGCGGTTTTTTTCGTGTTTTCTCCCGCTCCCGATCGGGGAACGGAAACGACTGCTGAGGTGTCAACAGAAGAAGGAAAGGAGACCGTGAAGGAATGGACCTGTCCGATGCATCCCTCGGTAAGGGAACCGGAGCCCGGCCAGTGTCCGATTTGCGAAATGGATCTGGTTCCCGCGCAAACCGGCTCCGGATTTACCGCCGGGGAGGTAACGAAGGCAAAGGTACGAACGGTTCCTGTTGAACGAAAATTTGTCACCCGACACCTGTCGTTGTTCGGGAAGGTGGAAGTGGATGAAACACGAGCAGCATCAATAACGGCGTGGGTCGGGGGACGAATCGAAAAGCTATATCGGGACCACCACGGAAAAAAAATTTACAGCGGACAGAACATGCTGGAATTGTACAGCCCGGAGTTACGGGCCACGCATCGAGACCTGATACAGGTTCGAAACAACCTGGAATCCGCCGATGAGGACCGTGAAAAGCGGTTGAGGAAGGAATTATCGTCCATTCGTTCGCGATTGCGTGAATGGGGCGTGCCCGAGGAGAAAATAAATGAACTTCAGCAGAAGGAGAGTCCCTCCCCGACCATCACGTTGACCGCACCGCAGGAAGGAACAATACAACGGATTCATAAATACGAAGGGGAGTGGGTAGACCGGGGCGAACGGATTTATAGCCTGGCCAATCTGGATCGTGTCTGGATCACGTTATTCCCGTACGAATCGGAGGTTGCGAGTCTGCGGATCGGTCAGAAAGCGGAGGTTCGGGTGGATGCGTTTCCTGGAGAAACATTCAAGGGGCGGATCGGGTTTATCAATAAATTCGTCCATGATCCCAGTCGAACCATACACACCCATATTCATACAAAGAATCCCGCGGGGAAACTGAAACCGGGAATGTACGCAGACGCCCGGATTGAAATGCGTCTTGCCGAGGACGGACGTGTCGTCTGGCCGGAAGGGCTGGCCCCGTTGATCTGTAAACATCATCCACACGCGGAAACACGGACCATTCAGGGGGAAAACGGAGAGAAGGAGGTCTGTGCGGTGGACGGAATGGAGCTTTCGCACGTCAGCGAGTTCGGATACGTAAAAGAATCGGATGCCACTCCGCCTCTTGTAATTCCTGAGACCGCTCCTCTGCTGACGGGCAAGCGCGCTGTGGTCTACGTTCTTGATCCGGAGGCGTCCGGTTTGGATTCGCAGTCCGGAGAGACAATGTATGCCTATGAACTCCGGGAAGTGGAACTTGGACCCAAAACCGATCGCTATTACGTCGTCAAAGACGGCCTGAAAGAGGGGGAACAGGTGGTGTACCAGGGGGCGTTTAAAATTGATTCCGAGCTTCAGATTCGTGGAGAGCCAAGCATGATGTACCCGGAGACGGAATCGGGATCGGATGGTGGTTCTCATCAACATTGATTATTCTGTTCATTCATTTCCTTTACGGTTATGGCAGTAATATAAGTTTGATGTCTATTTCAAATATAAACGGAACGGCACCATCATCCGTGGATGTTTCAAAAATCGGTATGGTTCAAATATCTACCTGTCAGGTTAACAGTCGTTCCCTGATGGTCTCGGTTCCCATTCTTCTAAATACAGGGCAAAGCGGCCGGATAGCGAGGAGGAGAAACGCGACCGTCACGGAGCGACCCTGTCATGTGTAAACGGCAATTGAAACACGCCCAGAATTCAAACGGAAGCAAAATGACAGGAGGTTCATACATATGCCCATCACCGGCAGAAAAGGCCCCCTGTCCGACAACATTACTTATTTCGGGGAAACCTTTGTTGTAACGATCGATCCGTCTTTTCATGAGTCAAACGTAAGGGAATACATCAATGAAGAATGAGGAAGAACAGGACGAAACCGCCATCGGCAAATTAACCAGGGGACTGGTCGATGCCTCCATGGCCTATCCGGTGGTGGTCGTACTGGTTCTAATAACTTCGGTTATCGGGGGCATTATTGTTATGCCCTGGAAGGTAAATGGTGTGCCTCACAGGCCGGTTAGCGTGGATGCCATCCCGAACATTGGACAGAACATACAGATTGTATCCACCCCCTGGAAGGGGCGCTCTCCCCGTGACGTGGAGGATCAGGTGACGTACCCGCTTTCCACGGCCCTGCTCGGGATATCGAATGTCAAAGAAATTCGATCTTCATCGATGTTCGGAATGTCTTTTATCTTCGTGGTGTTCCAGGATGGAACGGATTTCTACTGGGCCCGATCACGAATTCTTGAAAAGCTGGAAGCACTCCCGGCTGATACGCTTCCGGATGAGGTGAGTCCGTCACTTGGCCCGGAGGCCACAGCGCTCGGGCAGGTATACTGGTATACGCTTGAGGGCCGGGACCGGGATGGCAATTCGACAGGGGGGTGGAGTCAGCAGGAACTTCGATCAATTCAGGACTGGATCGTCCGGTACGATCTCATGGCGACGGAAGGGGTGGCGGAAGTGGCCTCTATCGGCGGATACGAAAAGCAGTATCAGGTGGATCTGGACCCGGAAGCCATGCGTGCATACAACATCCGGCTGGAGCAGGTGCTGAACGCCATTCACGAATCCAATCGGGATGTAGGGGCCGGGACCACGGAGATCAACCGTGTGGAATATGTCATCCGGGGACTGGGATACATCGAATCCCTGGAGGACATCCGGAAGACAGCGATAACGTCAGGGGAGGATGGGACGCCCATTTTTGTGGAACAGGTTGCGAACGTACAAACCGGTCCAGCTGTCCGCCGCGGTGTTCTGTCAAGAGGAGGAGAGCCCGCCACGGGCGGCGTGGTTGTAACAGGGCAGGATGCGAACCCACGGGAGGTACTGCAGCGCGTACATGATGAAGTCGACCAGCTGACGGCTTCGCTTCCACGGAAAATATTGATCGATGACGATGTCTCGGAGGGGGAGGTGAACAGGTGGGCCGAACAGGAAGGAGTGAACGCGTACAAAAACGGCGATATCAATCATGACGCATTTTTCTCATGGATGCGGGATCACCCTGATAAAAAGCTCCCGTCCTGGGCGAGGGTTTCACAGGTGGAGGTCGTTCCGTATTACGACCGTTCGAACCTGATCAACGACGTGTTGGGAACGTTGACCGAAGCACTCAAGCACCAGGTGTTGATCACAATTATCGTGATACTTTTGCTTGTGATGCATCTCCGGAGTTCCGTGTTGATTTCCTCGATGCTTCCGGTGTCTATCCTGATGACGTTTCTCGTGATGAAGTGGTTCAGCGTCGGAGCGGACGTGATTGCCATGGCCGGAATCGCAATTTCAATCGGAACGGTTGTTGCCATGGGCATCATTGTCAGTGAAAACATACTGAAACGCCTCGACGAAAAAAGGAAGGAGGAATCGGTGTTCGATTCAGTACGGGCCGCGGCGTCGGAGGTAGGGGGGGCTGCGCTGACTGCAATTCTTACGACCCTCATCAGTTTTCTTCCGGTGTTTTTTATGATTGGCGTACCGGGACGGTTATTCTTTCCGCTGGCCTTCACGAAGACCGTTATTATGATTTCCGCCGTTTTACTGGCAATTATGGTCCTCCCCCCGCTTGCGTACATGAGCTTCGGTGGATCCGACTCCGGTACCCTCGGACATGTTTCGCTTGGTGTTCTTGTTATAGCGACCGGTGTGTTGCTGTGGGGGATGGTTTCCTGGATTGTGGGCGTGGTGGCAGGGGTGGTGGGTCTGTATACATTGATGATTCCATTCTGTTCTCAGGACGTGGAAGAGTATGTTCAAAGAGGGGTGATTCTTCTGGTTGCCGCATTACTCACGTATCTTCTTGCTTTGATCTGGATGCCGCTGGGGTTGGAGGCCGGAACGCTGGCAAACGTCGTTTCGGTATCGCTCCTGGTGCTTGTCTTGATGACCGGTCTGGCGGTGGTTTACTGGCACTACGAGGCCCTTTTACGAATCACCCTTTCGTTTCGGTTTCTGTTTTCGATGTTCATCCTGCTATTCCTCATTGCGGGCTATATGGCGTGGCAGGACCTCGGGGAAGAGTTTCGTCCGGATCTGGAGGAGGGAAGTTTCCTGTATATGCCGATTATGAGTTACCACGGTTCCGCAGGAGAGGCGATAGAAGGCGTCCAGCGAACGGATCGATTGATTGAGACCATTCCGGAGGTAAAAGAGTCCGTTGGCAAGGCGGGACGTGTGCGCAGTGCGCTGGACCCCGCACCGCTCGGGATGCTGGAAACCATTGTGACGTACAAATCGGAGTTTAAAGAGGATGAGGACGGAAATGTTCTTCGCTATCAATACAACCCCGACCATCCGGATGCCGGGGATGAAGGGTACGTCCGGGACGAGTCAGGACACCTGATCCGTGACCCGGAGGGCCGGCCGTATCGACAGTGGCGGGATCATATACGGGAGCCGGACGATATCTGGGAGGAAATCGTGGACGTTGCTGATCTACCGGGCTGGACGGAGCCGTCCAAACTGCAGCCGATCGAAACCCGGTTGCTCATGCTGCAAACCGGTCTTCGTGCGCCCATCGGCGTCAAAGTGTATTCGACTGATATCCAGACGGCGGAGGACGTGGCCGTTGAGATTGAACGTCTGTTGAAGGACGTTCCGGCGGTTCAGTCGGACACGGTGCAGGCGGATCGCCTTGTGGGAAAGGGATACGTGGAAATTGATATTAATCGTGATGAGATCGCCCGTTATGGAATGACCGTGGAGGAGGTGCAGAGGACCATTGAGGTGGCAATCGGGGGGGTGAAGGTTACGCGCACCGTGGAAGGACGTGAACGCTACGAGGTGCGGGTTCGGTACAAACGAGAGCTACGGGATTCAATAGATGAAATTAAGAACGTGCTTGTATCAGGGGCGAATAACAGGCAGGTTCCGCTCAAACAGCTGGCGGACGTCCATGTGCGACGCGGTCCCCAGATGATCCGGGGAGAGGATGGGCGACCCGTCGTTTACATATCGTTCAGTCAGAAAGACGGGATCGCGGAGGTCAATGCTGTTGAACAGGCAAAATCGTACCTGCGGGAAAAGATGAATCAAAACCAGCTGGTGCTTCCCGCCGGGACCTCGTATCAGTTCGCCGGATCATACCAGCAACAGCAAAAAGCGGAAGGTGTACTCTCCGTGCTGGTGCCGCTTTCGCTTCTGTTGATTGTGGTTATTCTGTATCTTCAACACAAATCTCTTTCCACGACACTGATCGTATTTTCGGGGATTGTTGTGGCGTGGGCAGGGGGATTCGTGCTGATCTGGCTGTACGGACAGGAATGGTTTCTCAACGTATCCCTCCTTGGAATTGATTTGCGCAACCTGTTGAACATACAGGAATACAATCTGAGCATTGCCGTCTGGGTGGGTTTTCTCGTTCTATTCGGCATTGCCACTGATCACGGGGTACTCGTGGCGACAAAACTGGATCAGGATTTTCAGGATAGGACCCCGGATTCACCGGAGGCGGTACGTCAGGTTACTGTCGAGGCGGCGCTGCAGCGCATCCGACCGCAGATCATGATGCTGGGCGTCACGATCTTTGCCCTGCTTCCGGTCATTACGTCCACCGGCAAGGGCTCCAGTACGATGATTCCCATGGCGCTGCCCAGTTTTGGAGGGATGGTTTCCGGTCTGCTGACGATTTTGATCGTCCCGCTGCTCTATGCCAACGTGAAAGAGTTCCAACTTCGTTCCGGATGGAGTGAGAACAGAACAGAATGCGTGTCCGTGTTGTCCCTCTTCGTTGTTCCGGTGTTGTACAACGAGTACTGCAGTGTACGAGAAGACCTATTCGACATAACCGGAGGAGAGGAAATCGATCACGATTCGAAAAGCGAGCATTGACCGCAGGATGAAGGAGGAGCGTTATCGAATGATCCCGGATTCAAACACGTGTTGAAACAGCGAAGTGGAAACGATAAATCCCGGGATCGAAAATCGATCGATACGTTATTCGTGGAGGATTGGGGGTTCAATAGGAGGTTTTGAAGGGATTCGGGAACCTGAATAGGTTCATAACAGCATTTTGGAAACAAAATAACAGGGGGTTATATAGAAAAAAACCCGGAGGCCAACCAAGGATTTGATTGGCCACCGGGAAATTGTTCAAACGAATTATGTGGTACGGACGTTCGTGGCTTTCGGCCCCTGATCACCTTCCTCCGTTTCGAATTCGACGGAATCACCCTCCTGGAGGGTTTTAAATCCCGTGCCCTGAATGTCGGAATGGTGAACAAACACATCCTCACCACCTTCTTCAGGTTCGATGAATCCGTAACCTTTGTCGTCACTGAACCACTTCACTTTTCCAGTAGCCATAGTACAAGTAGAACTCCTCAATACAAAACAAAAATAACATTCCAGGGAGCGACCGCTGCATCCGAGTCCTACCACTGCACGTTCA
>CAYXQY010000007.1:0-45119 GCA_964466525.1 uncultured Planctomycetia bacterium | reverse complement strand
GTAATAAGTAGATCTTTTTGAACGGAATTTAGATTCGATAGGTGGAGCCTGATGTCTTCCGTTATTAGACCTGTACCGGTTCGCCGATCAGGTCGTATCCATTAGCTCCTGTGACGTTTACGTCGATCATGTCCCCCGGTGTGTGACCGTTGCAATTATTTACGTATATGACG
This sequence comes from uncultured Planctomycetia bacterium, assembly GCA_964466525.1. Lineage (GTDB taxonomy): Bacteria > Planctomycetota > MHYJ01 > CAYXQY01 > CAYXQY01 > CAYXQY01. Next base: position 44,946 of record CAYXQY010000007.1, on the reverse strand, counting down.
GGGTCCTGCTCCGGGGCATCCCATTCCGTGCGGCCAATCAGGTGGTCCTGGTCGGTATCACCCGCTTTCTCAAGGAGCACTTCAACCGAGTTCCCCACGCGTTCTTTCGCCTTTTTACGTGCGATGTCCCGCTGTATCTGCATGAGCTCCTCCCATCGTTCCTCAATTGTTGCTTCGGGCACTTTCTGATCCAGCCTGCGGGAAGGTGCACTTTCCTCGTCGGAGTATTCAAACACACCCAGACGTTCAAATTCATACTCTCTCACAAAGGATTTCAATTCCTGAAATTCCTCTTCTCCCTCCCCCGGAAATCCGACGATGAGCGTCGTCCTGATGGCAATGTTTGGAATCCGTTCCCGTAATTTTTCAATCAGTTGAATGACATCTTTCTGGCTGGTTCCCCTCGACATACGCTTCAGGATTTTCTTCGAAATATGCTGGATCGGAACATCCAGGTAAGGGACCACGTTGGGATGATCCCGCATGACTTCAATGGCGTTGTCCTGCAGATGGCCGGGATACGCGTAAAGGAGACGAACCCAGTCGATGCCGTCCACGTCCGCAATCGTCCGCAATGCTTCGCCAAGGCGACGTTCACCGTATATGTCACGCCCGTAGTCACTTGTGTCCTGGCCGATGATGTTAATTTCACGCACACCGGTTTGTACAAGTTCTTTGGCCTCGGATCGTAGATCATCCAGAGATTTGCTCTGAAGCCCCCCTCGAATATCCGGAATGATACAGAACGTGCAGGTGTTATCACATCCTTCCGCCACTTTGATATAGGCAGTGTGATTCTGTGTCAGACGGTATCGACCCACGTCCCGGTTGCATTTTTCATCCCCGCCGGTCAGAATGAGGTTTTTTCGCTTCAGACCGGACAGGAGTGCGCGTATGGCTTCGTTCATTTTCTCACGCCGTCGTACACCGATGACCGCGTCCACGCCCGGAATCTGTTTTTTGATTCGCTTCCCCCGGCGTTCCGCAAGACAGCCAAGTGCGATCACGTGTTGACATCGACCTTCTTTTTTGTAGGAAACCGCGTCACGGATGGCTTCCATCGATTCGTTCTCAGCACTTTCCAGGAAACCACAGGTATTAACAACAATTACGTCCGCGGAGGCGTAGTCGTCCGTCAGAACGAGCCCCTCTTCCAGAAGTTTTCCGAGGACTTTTTCGGAATCTACAAGCGCTTTCGCACAGCCAAGACTTGCGAAGGCGATTCGTTTTCCTTCAACCGGTGATGAGCTGGTATTGGCCTCGTACCTGTGCTTTTGAAGTACGTTGCTTTTCATCGAATAAAAGAACAATCATAATGATAGAAAAAGATGGGCACTGAGGGACTCGAACCCCCACGGGAGAACCCACTGGTTCCTAAGACCAGCGCGTCTACCAATTCCGCCAAGTGCCCATAACGATGGTCGGAAAGAAAAGTTTTACACCCGTTGCTGAGAGCAGGTTGAAGCTACTGAAAACCCTCGCACTGTCAGAGAAACATGTGAGGGTAAGCGCGGAGAGTCACCTCAGCCGACGCGAATGTGAATCGGTGCGGATAAAAGAACAGCGCTAAACCCCACCGTTTTCGTTTCAACAGAACCCTCTAATTCGCTTTTTAGCGCGCCAGACTGTTCTCACAATACACTCCAGTGGTATGGTTTTGAACACTACCGCGCTAACGAACGGAGTGGGGTCCTGCTGACGACGCGAGGATTTCAACACAACCATGCGATTAATATATTATCGAAAGCACGTGGGAAGGTCAATCATTCATCGTAAACAGATTATCATTTTGTCACCTCATGCCCGCCCATGTCCGTAATCCAGAAACGGTGGTCCGACAAACGGTAGGGGTTCCTGAATATCCGTCAGGAATTGTCCCGAGACCGTTCCATAACACAGTTCCTACCTGCTCTTCACTCATCGAGACAGCTATTTAGCACATCGAAGGCCAGGATGAAACCATTGTGGTTCAAGTTCCGGGAGCTCCTCGATTTTCCGGTGTTTCATTATCCGGAAACCCATCATATCTTTCTGATTGTCCTTGGCGCAGTGGCCGGGGTGTTCGGAGGATTGAGTGCAGTTGTATTTCGGTCCGCTATAACGTTTGTTCAGAAGATTGCATATGCAAGTGACACGCCGCTTGGTCAGGTCTTTTTTTTACGGAGTCCCGGTCTGGTGCGGTTGATCGTGGCTCCACTGCTTGCAGCTGCGGTAATCGGAGTGATCACCTGGTATTTTTTCGACAAAGTACGTGGAGCAGGCATACCGGAAGTACTTGAATCCATGGCATTGAGAGACGGACGGATGGTGTGGTACCTGGCTCCGGCGAAGCTATGTGCGTCCGCCCTTTCACTTGGCACAATCGCGAGCGTGGGACGTGAGGGGCCAATTGTCCAGATTGGATCGTCACTCGGGTCACTCGTCAACAATGTGGTACAGTTACCCCGTAAACACTGGCGAGTGTTAACGGCCTGTGGAGGAGCGGCTGGGCTGTCGGCCACATTCAACACACCGGTAGGTGGTGCATTTTTCATACTCGAGGTCGTGCTCGGGTCTTTCTCGACGGAGAACTTTGCACCAATTGTGATTGCTTCTGTGACCGGAACGGTCGTCGCACAGCGGTTTTTAGGCACCGAACCGGCCTTTCAGCTTGTGGAAACGTTTACCTATGAGCATCCCCTGGAGTTCCTCCTGTACGCAGGTCTTGGTGTTCTCGGAGGCTTCCTGGCCGTCATACTTATCCAATCCGTTGACGGATTCCGGGAGGGATTTCAAGCACTTCCCGTACCGGATGTCATAAAACCGGTGATCGGTGCGGTCATGCTTCTCTGTATCGGCCTGTTTCTGTTCCCGCAGACGGTCGGGGTGGGGTATGAAACGATCGATCATCTTATCGGGGCAAAAGCTTCCTCCCCCGAGGGATTTTTTGACCCCTCCGTTCGGATGTTAGTTCTGCTTATTTTTTGCAAGATACTGGCGGTTGGGATCAGTTTTGGTTCCGGATTTTCCGGAGGGATTTTTTCGCCGGGACTCTTCATAGGATCAGCCACGGGCTATCTGGTGGGATTGGTGTCAAACCTGTATGTGCCCCTGAAAATTGCCGGTCCTGAAGTCTACGCTATTGCCGGTATGGGAACTGTATTTGCGGGGGTGGCGAACGCACCGGTCAGTACCCTTATTATTATTTTCGAAATGACCCATGATTATCAGATTGTCATTCCCCTAATGATTTCCTGCTCGATATCGACGATTCTCGCAAGGGTCCTGACCACGGAATCCATTTACACAAGCAAGTTACGTCGAAAAGGAATTGATATTCACGAAAAACCGGAGGAACTTGTTATGGATCGCCTCACTGCGGAGGATGTGATGCGTCCGGCCCAAAATGAGCCTGTGCTAACGTCCGACAGCACGTTCCGTGAAATTGCACGGGTGTTTCTCGGAAATCAGACGGATCACCTCATTGTCGTCGATGAGAATAACCATGTTCAGGGCATTGTTTCCCTGCATGAAATCAAAAATGGATTCGCAGATATTGATCGTCTCGGATCACTTGTTCGTGCCGTAGACGTTATGGATTCAGATGTGCCGCTTATTCCTCGAGATACGACACTTTCGGAGACGATGAACCAGCTCTGGAAAACACATTACGACGAGCTGCCGGTTGTGGAATCGAAAACGGATCCGACGTTCTGCGGAGTGATCTGGGAGCACAACATCATCGGTGTATATAACCGGGAAATATTGAAACAGAAAGCCTCCCTTATGAAGACCGTACAGCAGTCGGAGGAAGAAGGGGAGAGCAAAATGGATTACCTCGAGTTACCCCCCGGATATACGGTGGATCAGATCGATGTTCCGACCCAATGGAGTGGCCGTTCCTTAAAGGAACTTAACATCAGAGAGGACAATCACGTCATGATCGTGGAAGTAAAACGAGTTCGTGAACACGGGAAAACGGAGCGACTACCGGCGGAGGCGGAAACGGTGCTGACAGAAGCAGATCAACTTATCGTGATGGGGCCGGAAGAGGAGGTGCAGAAGCTGAGTGGTCCCTGATGAAATTTTTTCGCCGTTGGATGTCTCCGGTGTCCGGGGATCAGTACGTGGGCATGGTGTCGTCCACCTCGTGGGCCCAGGCAAGAATGCCTCCTTTCAGATTTTTGACGTCCTCGAACCCTTCGTCGATAAGCAGTTCCTGGGCCTGTGCACTTCGTTTCCCGGACCGGCAGTGTACGACGATTTCCTGGTCACGGGGTAATTCGCCGAGCTGATCCGGGAGTTTACCGAGGGGAATCACACGGGAATTCTCAAGCCTGCATATCTCGACTTCCTGAGGGGAGCGAACGTCCAGGATGAAGGGTTCCTCCCCGCTGTCCAACCGCTGTTTCAGTTCGGTCACTTCGATTTCAGGGAGGCGGTCTTCCTCTTCATCTTCCTGCAGGGTTTTTTCTTCCTCCGAAAGATCGATACCGCAAAACTGCTTGTAATCGATAAGTTCCGTTACCTCTGGATTCTCTCCGCACACTGGGCAGTCCGGGTTCTTTGGCAATTTCAGCTCCCGGAAATTCATCGACTTGGCGTCGAAAATAAGGTACCGACCGATTAGCGGATCACCGATCCCCGTGATCACTTTAATTGCCTCAAGGGCCTGCAATGTGCCGATAATTCCGGGGAGAACACCGAGCACACCGCCTTCGGCGCAGTCCGGAACGAGACCCGGCGGAGGGGGCTCTTCGTACAGGCATCGGTAACAGGGGCCTTTTTCCGCGTCGAACACTGACACCTGACCTTCGAATCGAAAAATGCTTCCGTACACATTCGGTTTCCCGAGCATCACACAGGCGTCGTTGACGAGGTACCTGGTGGGAAAATTGTCCGTGCCATCGACCACAAGATCATATTGGTCGATGATTTCCAGTGCATTGTCGCTGGTTAATTTCTCTTCGTACAGTTCCAGCTCCACGTTCGGGTTAATTTCCCCGATTGTCTCCTGGGCGGAGGCGAGCTTGGAACGTCCCACGTCGCTGGACCCATGGAGCAGCTGGCGCTGTAGGTTTGAATGTTCGACTTTGTCGTGGTCGATAATACCGAGCTTCCCAATGCCGGCCGCGGCGACATACATTCCAAATGGAGCTCCCAGTCCGCCGGCCCCCACCATGAGAATGCTTGCTGATTTCAGTTTTTTCTGTCCTTCCTCCCCGATTTCCGGAACGAGGAAATGCCGGCTGTATCGTTCAACTTCTTCCTTCGTCAGTTCGGTTTCAACTTCTTCAGCTCCCTGTTCCTTTAGTTCCTCGGCCCTTGATTTCGTTGCATCTATTCCTCCGGCGATGGCCGGGATAATATTGATGACATCGTCGTCGTCCAGCTCGGTCTGCTCGTTATTTTTCGTACGGATGTCATTCTCGTTGACGTATATATTTACGTATTGACGGAGCTTCTCTTCATTTTCGGTGTAAAGGTGTTCAGACAGTTCGTCATATTGCTCGGTGAGTGTACGGAGCGCTTCGTCAACGGTCTCTCCATCCACCTCTACTTCTTCCTGTTCGTCGACGTATTCTCTCAGAGGAGTTGGTATTTTTACGACTGGCATAGGACTGGAATACAAGTGAGTCTATTCAGAAGCGTAGCAAGCATGTATTAAAATCAGAATAATTGTATGTGATCCAGGTATAAAGTTCAATTGCATGAATAATGAAAGCTCCGTGATGTCGAAAACAAAAATCGATACCGGGAAGGGCTCCTGCCGTCAGGGAAGGGGTGTAGCAAAGAAGACAGGAAATGAATCCGGGAGGAGGAGAAGGGACATGTGCTACTTCTCGCTATTTCTTCCCAAGAACGAACGACAGCCGGTTGAATTCGGAATGGTCTTCGGACAGCTGCCAGCAATTCAGCGTCTCCGCGGTGCCGTCCCGAACGGAAACAATCGCATAAACATACCTGGGCCAGGCGTGGTCGAGGTCGTACTGTGAGGGTTGAGCGGGATGGTCGGGATGACTGTGGTAGAAACCGACGACTTCAAGGTTCAGTTTGTCCGCTCGTTTCTGAGCTTCTAACTGATCCTGTGGTGTTACTTCATAGCGCCTTTCGGGGTTTATATCCCGAAGGTTTTCCAATCGGTACAATTCCTCGACGGAGATGACCTTCTCGTCGAATGTCCCGAGCATCGCTCCGCATATTTCGTGTGGATAACCTTCCTCCCCGTGCTTCTGAATTTTTTCTCTCTGCTTGTTTGACAGTTTAATCTTCATCATGCCACAGCTCCATGTATTTTTCTCCACCGTCAGGTAAAATTGTGACGACAACTCCCTGATCAATCGTTCGAGCCACTTCAACGGCCGAACACGCCGCAGCCCCGCCGGAAGGACCCACAAACAACCCCTCCCGTTCCGCAAGCCGGTGCATCATTTCGTACGCCGAATCAGTGGAAACTCGTAACTCCCGGTCAGCAACGTCCGGATCATAAATACCGGGGACCATGGACGACTCGAGGTGTTTCCAGCCTTCCAGCCCGTGCAACGCAGTTTTGGGCTGAACACTAACGGCTTCCGTAGACGGTTTTGCTTCCTTCAGGTATCGGGATGTGCCGACAAAGGTCCCGGTTGTCCCCAGTCCCGCGACAAAGTGGGTTATCGATCGGTCCGTGTCCTCCATAATTTCGGGACCGGTTGTATGATAGTGAGCCTGCCAGTTCAGCTCATTGTTGTACTGATCCGGATAAAAATATTGCTCCGGTTGTGCTTCCACGAGCTCTCGAGCCTTCCGAATCGCGCCATCCATTTCCTCCGAAGGATCGGTGAAGACGAGTTCCGCTCCCAGTCCTGAAAGAATGCCTTTCCGTTCTCTGGTTGCGTTTTCCGGAATGCATATCTTGACGGGATAGTCCATAGCGGCTCCGATCACGGCATATGCAACGGCCGTATTACCACTTGAGGCATCAATTATTTCCTTTTCGGGTGTGAGTTCTCCGGATTGTTCCGCCCCAAGAATCATCGATAGTGCGGGACGGGCTTTTACGGAACCGGACAGGTTGAACCACTCGGCTTTAGCAAAGATATCGACGCCGTCGGATAAATCGTCCGCTACGTCGCTCAGGTGAACGAGAGGGGTATTCCCGACGAGGCCGAGCAACTCATTTCGATCACGAGCGTGATCAAGTGTTTTTTTCGAAATTTTTGTTCGCATGGATTCAGAATATCGGATCCGAGCTGACAAAAATAACAACGAAAAGCAGGAGCAGGTACAGGTTGGAAAAGGAAAATAATTTTATAGCGTCCGAAGGATTCGGTTCATTTCGAGTAAACTGAATCGTGACCATAAGGTAGGCGAGACCCAGAATTGCTGCGGCAATAAGATAGGTTATACCCGCCATACCGAGAAGATATAGGGAGAACGAAGCAGGAATCAGCAGCGTGTTGTAGAAAAGGGTTCGTCGCCGGGTTTGATCCACTCCCTTGACCACCGGAAATCGCGGAATGCCCGCGTTTTTGTAATCATCCATGTAATATATCCCGAGGGCCCAGAAGTGCGGTGGCTGCCAGATGAACATGATCAAAAACAGGGCAAGTGCTTCCACACTGAGTGTGCCGGTGGCGGCCGTCCAGCCAATAACCGGGGGCATCGATCCAGCCACCCCTCCGATTTCGGTGGAGTACGGAGATGTTCTCTTCAGCCATAGGGTGTATACGTAGATATAAAATGCGATCGTAAACAGCAGAAGAGCGGCGGTCAGCGGATTCACCAACCAGGCCAGGATCCCGATGCCCGAAACACCGAGAACAAGCCCAAGTACCAGAGCTTCGGTGGGTAAAATCCGTCCGGCAGGGAGGCTTCGGTCACAGGTGCGAGACATTTTCTTGTCCAGGTTCCGATCCACATAATTATTTAACGTACTTGCCGAACTCGATCCCAGGGCCGTTCCGACAAGCGTAAAAAACAGCAATTGTAAAGAAGAAGTCGGGGCTGATGCCAACTGGAACCCAACAAATGTCGTGAACAGCGCAAGCAGGGTGATCCGGGGTTTCATCAGGTTCCCGTAGTCCAGAAGGCGGCTTGTGACGGTGGCGGTGGTCATGGATTATGTGGGGTGTTCATCCACGGCGATCGATTGCATGTACGGAAGGGGATGAACGGATTTTATGCCGACGAGAAGGATGATCAGTACGACAAAGATGGTGGCTGCTGTTAGCAGGTGTATGGACGACCAGATAACGAGGGTCCAGCCACCGGTCCAGATTGATTTGAGTCCGGAAAGAACCTGCAATCCTACAAGAAGGCATCCGGTTATTGCAAGAAACGTGGCGTAGCGTGAATCGGTTCGGATTGCTCGATACACCAGGTATAGAAAAAGAAGTCCAATGGTCAATCCCAGTATCCTGTGCGAGAAATGGACGATTGCCGGTTTGGTGAGCGGAGGCAACAGATGTCCTCCCTGACAGAAAGGAATCATGTCCGGACATCCACCTCTGCTCCCTGAGTGGCGCACATACGCCCCCAGCAGAATTTGACCGAGGACAAGCACGGATAGCACGCTCGTGAGGGGGATTAGAGAGGCGCCCGGACACGGATCTTCAACGGAGTTTCCATTCGCCGTATTCAGTTGAAATATCCGCCCCGTCAGAAATGTAAGCGCACCCAGGAAAGCGACGCTCGTTCCATTATGCAGAACAACAAGGGAAGGGGGAAGATGATATTTCACGGTGAACCCCCCAAGAACAATCTGTCCCCCTAACAAAACAATTGATAGAATGGAGAGGTTCCGTATGGAGCGAGCGAATCGTGGGTTCCGAACCGTCCATGACCACACGGTTAGAAGAAGCGTGAAAAAACCAACGAGCGCAGCGAGAATACGATGAAAGAACTCAATTGCCACGTGAATATTCGTCAGGTCGGGGACCCAATCGCCGTTGCATGTCGGCCAGTGGTCCCCACATCCAAGACCGGACTGCGTACGCGTGACAACATTGCCCAGACCAATGAGGAGAAACGTCAGCAGGGTTGTGGCAAGGGCAAGGTAAAACAGCTTTTTGTGTTTGTCGGACATGCTCGACGGTCAACAGGGGAAGAACGGTGAAGTTGAATAATTGTTCAAGAGGCGTTCGGAGTCGTCACGCGTTAAAAAGGGTGGTCGGGATGGTGAACAAGGAAAACGATAGGTTATAATTGGAGGCTGCTGAAAAACCCCCACTCCGTCAGTAGAATGCAATTCGGTTCTCCGTAGTCTGCGGATTCGCAGGCGTTATCGAAAGCGCATCGGCGAGAATACGCAATCGCCCAGAGACTCCAATTGCATTCGATCTCCTTGATACGAAACGACTTACGTCGGTTCCCTTTGTCAAACATATTCAAATCGCAACATTTCGTTGCTATTTGAAATGAACAATTACTACGTAATCTCCTCGGATGCATTGACGGCATCTACTGCGGTGGATTCCGCGCTCTTCGACGCAACTCGTTTCGCTGACGTTGCGCGGGTTTTAAGCAGCCTCATAGACCGTGCATGGAGAACTCTGGAGTACCCCGAGGAGGATTCGAACCCCCAACACCTGGTTTCGAAGACCAGTGCTCTATCCAGGTTGAGCTATCGGGGCATAGATGTTGGACCGACTGTGTTTGGTCGTCAGGGAAAAATCTTCAGTATTGTCCTGCCGATCGATCAGGAGTGAGCCAATAAACAGTCTGTCTTCGCTTCTGGAGGATTTCTGTGGGTGCAGAAACCAGAAGTGAGAATCATACAAGTAGTTTGAAAATTATAAATGATCGAGATGTTAAAGGCAATGATGAATGAAACCACCAATCTTACTAATTCTGTGGGACTCCGGAATCAGAAGTTCAAATCTGCTTAACGGATGTATGTTTCTGCTCACTCTTTTTTTGTAGTTTTTACATCATTGCTATAAACAGATAAAAATGTTCTGTCCGCTTATTTCACTCCGGATTTTCTTTCTTCTCGAAATTGGCCCATCAGACTGCTGAAGTTTCCTGCGGAACGCTGACGGACTGTTGCATCGAAGGTGTGTGGGGTGTGGATTCGTAAAGACAGCAGATGTAAGTTTACGTTCCATCCGTAGACAGTTATATTTGAACATGAGGACATTTGCTCATCCTGTTATTTAGAAGTGATATGGAAGGTACCAAAGCAGAGGAAGTGAAAAAACTCTCTTCTGAAATTGAACAACTTGAGGAGCGGCCGTCGGTTCTTCTTGGATTTGACGGGTTTGTTGATCTGATTATTCATGTTGTCGATGAACGTCGCTCGACGGATGAATATGATCGACTCGACGTAATGAAAAAATTTGCCGACTTGATCCATGAGGCAAGCGGCAAAAGTGCGAACTTTGAAATGGTCCCTATTCGCAAGAAACTGGGGGGGAACGGGCCGATCATGGGAAATGCTCTTCTGGATGCGGGTGCGTCTGTCTCCTATATAGGGGCACTCGGCAGGGGTCGAATCCATCCGGTGTTCGAGGAGTTCGCGAATCGATGTGATTTCGTGGCAACACTGTCGGACCCGGGTCATACGGAAGCCCTTGAGTTCAACGACGGAAAACTGATGCTCGGAAAATATCAGACGTTGAAGGACGTGACCTGGCAACGGGTGCTTGAAAAGGTGGGTCAGAGTAAGCTCGAAGCACTTCTCAGGTCATCGGATCTTCTGGCCTGTCTTAACTGGACGATGGTGCAGTATATGAACGGCATTCTCAGTGGCCTGAAAACACTGCTCAGTTCCATGGATTCGGAACAGACGTTTTTCATTGATCTTGCCGATCCGAGGAAACGGACCAAAGAGGATCAGGAGTACGTGCTTGATCTCATTGCGGGATTTGAGGATTGCGCGACGGTAATGCTTGGTTTAAACGAGGATGAATCCCTTCAGGTTGCGTCCGTATTAGGGATGAGTGAAGGGACGGAACATCGGGATCGAGCAAACTGGATTCGGGAGACACTCGGCATTTCACGAGTTATTATTCACCCGGTGGACAGTGCTCATGTCGCCACTCCTGACGATGTTTATTCCGTAAAGGGTCCGTACACGGAATCACCGGAACTCACGACGGGAGCCGGGGACAACTTTAATTCAGGATATTGTCTCGGCGAACTGTGCGGATTTCATCCGAAGGAAGCCCTTTACATGGGCGTATATACATCCGGTTTTTACGTCCGGGAAACACACTCTCCTTCTATGAAGGAGCTTGCATCATTTATGCGACAACACGTCCGAAGCATATCAGGCTCGTAACACTGCCCCGACCGTTCCGTAACCCCCTTCAATCACGGTCATCAACGATTGGGGGATCGTCAAGGTGAAGACAATTCAAGCACACCGTCCGGTTCTACATGAGCACGCCATCCGTCAGCAACCCTGGTGGTACTGGACATTTCCTCGATAATAGCAGGTTGTTCTATTGAATGCCCGGGGTTCAGGGTGTCCCGATTATAGACGTCAAAAGAAGTAAAGGGATCATGATAGAGAGGAGATCTGGATTGCATCGACTCCGGCGGTGACGAGGAATTCGAAGGGGGGGTATCGTCTATCGTTGAACCGGAAAGACAGGCCCGGGCTCGGGCGTTTACGACCTCAATTTGTTCATCAGGAACCCTGTATCCGTAAAGTTCCTCGTGACGGTTGTGAAACTGTTCGACGGTCGCCACCGATCGGGGAAGATTGATTTCATAGCTTTGCCCTCGGTATCGAAGGTCGAGGCTGGACCGGGCTCTTGCTTTGCCTGAAAAGGCCGGGGGGGTTTGCTGAAGTTTGTTTCGGGCACGGTCCTCAAGCTCATTCAGGATTGAAACCAGGTCTTCCGACAGACCGCTGAACTTTTCCAGAACGGTCTGCATTTGATGGGAGGTCTGATCGGCCTGCAGAACGCCGGTCGCTGAAAATACACCGGGATGCTCTGGAATCAAGATTTTCGAGATGTTCAGACGCTCGGCCAGTTTACAGGCGTGAAGAGGACCGGCACCACCGAACACGACAAGGGCGAACTGAGATGGCTCGTAACCATGTTTCATCAGGCTACTTCGAATGGCCCGGGACATACGTGAATTGACTACGTCAAGAATGCCACTGGCCAGCTTGGGGATGGACATCGAAGTTTCAGAGCATTTCTCCTCGAACGCTTTCAGGGTCCGTTCCGGAGCGAGGGAGAGATGTTCTGCAAGCGTTGTGTTCGTACCAATATGTCCGAGCACGAAATGAGCATCCGTTACGGTCAGATCCGTACCCCCCTGATCGTAACACACAGGACCCGGATGAGAGCCAGCACTTTCCGGGCCCACCTGAAGTGCTCCGCCTTCATCGAATCGAGCGATACTTCCGCCGCCCGCCCCGACGGTTTCAATGTCAATCATCGGTCGTCCAACGGGTAATCCATCGACGTGCGAACTGGATGTCCAGACCGGTTCTCCATCAACAACGAGCGAAATATCGGCACTGGTCCCCCCCATATCCAGGGTGATAATTTGTTGTTCCTCTTTTCGGACACCGAGACGGGCTCCGGCAACAGCCCCTCCGGCGGGGCCGGAAAGAAGGAGGTCCAGCGGTCGTTCAAGAACCTGTTTTCTTGGGGCAACGCCTTCAGTGGATTTCATAAGAAAGAGGGAATGGTCCTTCTCGTGTTCAAGTTGATTTATATATGATTGAACGACGGGTGCAATATACGCGTTCATGACGGTACTGCTGGCACGTTCGTATTCCCGAAATTCGGGGAGCACCTCACTGGAGCAGCTTACTGAGATTGAATTCGACTGGCGAAGTGAGTCCGCGATTCGCTGTTCGTGTTCGGGGTTTGCGTAAGCGTGTAACAGACAGATGGCAACGGAGTCCGGTTGTAATTCGTTCAGTTCTTTCTCAAGCTCATCGACCTCCGTGTCGGTCAGTGGTTGGATTACGTTCCCATCCGGTCCGATACGTTCCGACACCGTGAAAACGTGTTTTCGACTTGCCAGTGAAGGCGTACGAGTTTTTTCAGGATCGTACAGGTCCGGCCGATCCTGCCTCCCGATGTGAAGAAGGTCTTGAAACCCTTCCGTGGTTACAAATGCAACCTGTGCCCCGGTACGTTCAAGAACGGCATTCGTGGCGATGGTTGTTCCATGGCTGTGGATTCGTGGACACACATGCTCAAGCATGTCAGTGACAACTGATGCAGGATGCTCCTGACTGGTGGGATGTTTGGACGTGTGGAGCTGTCCATTATGATCAAGCCAGACGAAATCCGTAAATGTTCCACCAATATCGGAAGCGAGATGGACCGCTGAGGATGGTTTTGGCCGAGGGGGCATTGAAATGCTCTGAAACAGCCTATGTTCAAAAAGAAACAAACACCGTATTTTATAATGCCAGATTCCCGTTTTAAAAGGGGGACGACTGTGTGTGATTCGAATCGGTCTTACGGAAGATGTTCAGATTTCGAGTTTGTTAACATGCGCTTTTAGCGACCTGAAGAAACTTGTTTGTCCCATGAAGACGCCACTCCATCTGGCAAAACCGCTCAAAAGGTTCATTTGAACTGATAAGACCCCGTGTTTATAATGCGGTCGGTATGATTTTCAAAAAACTGAATTTATCGTCTTCACCATTCCTGTCCAGGCAGTTGAAGAACGATACGTTGGTGACTGAAGAAGAGCAACAACTGAATTCGGAGATACGGGAAATCATCCAGGATTTCACGCAGGAAGAGCGTACATTGATCGTGCTTCGGGAGGAGTTGTACGACGGATCATGGGAGGTAATGGAAACGGATCTGGAGGATCGGCTGGAAGGGCGCCCTTATATTTTTAAACTGAACAACCGGATCGAAGATGATCTTGCTCGAATTGAAAAGCTTCGAGAAATCGAAGAGGAATGGGAAATTGATCTCTCGAATCACATTGATCGGGCTGAAGAATAAACAGACATGATAGATTTAGAACACGGCGACTTTGTACAAATTCCCTTCATCATGTTTTTGTTGACCGGGGCGCTTTTGAACTGCAGTCATCCTGAAACGAACCGGAGCATTTCCCCGGAAAAAAATGCGGATCGATCCCGTGTTTCAGAGGAGGAGCTCCGGGAAATCCGGACTGCAAAAGAAGCTGTTACCAACAACTTACCCGTCAAACAAATCGAATGGACGTCCCATCTCGGTTTTGACGAGGAAGTGGTTAATGTATGGTCGGACGCACAGTACCTGTACCTTGAAACGGAGGGGCATGATCTCTGGGCCGTCAGTCGACGGACCGGTAATCCGGTCTGGACGTATTCGTTTTCCGGACCGTTAAAATTTCCTCCCACCACGGTTATGGGCGTTCCCGAGCAGGTTCTCTCTGCTGAGGAGGAGTTGCGGGAGGTGAACAACAAATTGTCGACGGAAAAAGCGGCCATAAACCCTGATCAGGAGGAGATTAAAGAACTACAATCCCGGCAGAGTGATCTACAATCTCGCCTTGAAAGTATTCGTTCAAGGGATTACCTGTTTCTCATTGTCGGCCCCACACTTCACGTTGTCAATCGCAAGTACGGAAACCAGTTAAATCGCAAGTCCCTTGATTTTGCTCCTTCTGCTCAACCGTTTTCAACGGGTAATCGTCTTGTCATTCCCGGATACACGCGTAACTTTATCTATTTCTACAACACGGAGAAGGGACTGAAAGAGCAACTTGATGAACGGGTTCGTATGGATTCTCCCGTTGTAACGCAGTTGAACCAGGTGGAGGATCTTTTTCTGATCCCCACTCAGGGAGGCACCTTATACGGGTACTCCCTGGAGAATGGTTGGGTCTGGAGAAAGAAAACGGATGGTGAAATTGCAGCACGACCGGTCTCTTATGAGGGCAATGTCATCCTGGCCAGCAGAGGCATGCAGCTGTACAGTCTGAACCGCTTTTCCGGAAACGAAAACTGGACCCGACATCTGGAAACCCCGATCAGTCAGACGCCCTGGATAACAGGTTCAACGATTTATGTCCGGGATGAAAAGAATCGGTTCCTGGCGGTTCGAGGGGACAGTGGTGAAACGAAGTGGCGCCACAAATCCGGTCCCCGATCCTTCCTTTTCCAAAATAAGGGTCAGGTGTATGCAAAAAATTCGTCCGAACAACAGGTATACGTACTTTCAGGTAACGATGGCCAGGTGGTGAACACAGGAACGTACAGTGGGTTTTCGTACCTGTTACAGAATAGACGTCGTCCGGTGTTCTTGCTTGTTTCAAAGCACGGTTTGATTGTCTCAGCCCGTGCAGCGGAAGCGGGTGTGGAATTTACGACTGAGAATATTGGAACATCCGGGGCTGGCAAGAATTAAATCATTTCAAGAACAAACCTCGTATATTTCTCTAAGCCTCCCCCACTATCCGTATATCCTCAACTCCTTTCTCATATGTACTGCTCTCGGAAGTGAAAGGAGCACCTGGGGAAGTGAGAAATCGTTGAGTACGGGAGTTTATTTTTACTTCACTCGATACGATGGGACAATTTTCACTTAAAGCCGGTCCCGGATCTCTTTGAATGGGTGTGCTCGAGCCTGTTTTTAACCTCTGATTTCCATACGCCCCCTTTCTCTTCATTTCTGGTAACCTGTCAGGAGTCTCATGGGGCCGGGCAACCGATTTACTGACGATGTTCCTTCACACCCATTCTTCGTTCTTTTCTGGTAATGCTGCCGGTTCCGACCGTATTTAGAACCGGACAGGGACGAGAAGAAGAAATAGAAGAGCTCCAAATAAAAAGAACCGGTCCAGAGGATACTGGTTGGTTTTTCTGCTTTCCGACTTCGATGACTCTGAACGAAGAGATTCCATCGAACCGAAATATGAACCCCCGGTACTCCGGGCGACATTTTGTAAAACGTCGGCATCCGGGACGGGATGTAGATATTCAGGTTCAATAGGGATGTTAACGGGTAGTTCGAACGTATCAGTCTGGTTTCCCGTGTGTACCTCCGCGGAAAATTGATATGTTCCGGCGGGCGGACGTTGTGTACGAAAACGGATCATACGTTGAGAATAAGCTGACGCTTTCATCTTACGAACCCGGTTCTCCCCCCGCTTCAGGTGACCGTTCAGCTGTATTGAATCACGATTCATGGATTCGTTCTTCCGTTCCAGAAACATGGTCAGTGTATCAGCTGAGAGCATGGTTTGAACGGACCAGTCCGAAGGTCGATTCGGCCGTGCCCAATGGATCGTTGAATTAAGGAGGTTGACCCATGCGGTTTGCTCTGACGGCGAAAGACGTTCCATATCATCGTATCGAGGGGTCAGCGCAACCGTTCGTCCCTGTCCGGGCTGCCAGCCGGCAAGCAACACCTGCCCGTCGCGTGATTGAAGGGGGACGATTGCGTGTTTTTTTTCGGTTACTCGATGGAAGGAGCCGACTCGTTCTGGAATTTTCTCCACCCCTGATAATAGGGGGAAACGGGACATGTCTGATTTCACGGAGGTGATAGGTTCATGGATCAAATGTCGAATTCGGCGAAGTTCATTCTGGAGAGTGGTTTTTAGCGTGTTGATATGATCCAGTGAGATAACCCGTCCGTTTTGACCGTTATTGGTAAGAGTTCGAAGTAATTTTCGATCGGATGAGCTGCCTGTCGTGAGTATTAGCAGTTGAATGTCCTGCTTCTGCACCCGTTTAGAAACCTGCTCGTACGCTTCTTGATCACCGGTGAGTTGACCGTCCGTAAAGATCAGGAGGTGTTTTTGTTCGGTGGGATTTGGGGGTAATGTCTGCAGGGCCTGTTGTAAAGGGGGAAGCATCTTTGTGCCACCCTGAGCTTCGAGGTTCTGTAATTTTTCCTGTATCGAATTGTTCGATCCAATTTTTTTGAAGGGACGTAGCAGGGTCGCCCGGTCGGAAAACGTCCGAACTTCAACCTGGTCGGACGGTTTGAGTAACTGGAGGGCGTTTGTAATTGCTTCCGTGACGACACGTAATTTCGTTTTTTGTTCAGTAAGGTTTGCCTGAGAAACGTGAGACATGCTTCCGGAGACATCAAGCAGGATACTGAGAAATAGTCGATCCGGGGGAAATACCCTCACCGGTAAAAGGTCTTCTATCTCCGTATCTTTCCATCCACCCAGGGCGAATGATCGTTTGGTACCCAGCATGATGAGACCGCTTCCTTGATTTCGAATGGCTTGTGCAGCCTGATTCCTCCAGTCCACGGAAAGGTCGGCAACCGTGTCGGTTAGAATGAACAAATCATATTTGTCCGTTCTGGTTGGATGATTTTTCTGGTCGAAACGGACTGATGTTTTGTTTAATCCGGAACGCAATTGTTCAAATAATTTTTCAGTTCCGGTCCAGAGAACGTTGACTGTTCCCGAGCTCCGAACGTTAAACGTGTACCGGTTATTCTTCGTGTTCCATTCCTCCTGCTCCGTATCCAGAACGACTTGATATTTTTGATACGTTGCGTCCTGCGGGTTGATGTTCATTCGAAACGTGCGTGTCTGGTCCTTTCCAATTGTGAAAGAACGGTTGTCTAAAGATGTCTTGCCTGTTTGATCAATCAGGCGTATTGTTCCGCGATATGAACGACTGGCTCGTACAGTGACTTGCACTGTGAATTCCGTGTTCTCCTGGATGATGGACGGTGCGGACAGGCTCTGAATCCATATATCCGACAGGGTTTCGTTCCGTGATAGTGCGGTGTGAAGATGAACATTTTCATTTCTGGCGATGGAATGAAGCTGTTTTCGCTGTTTTTCGGGGAATTGACCGTCCGACAATAAATAAGTGATCATCTTCTCGTCCTGACGGTTTAATTGCAACGCACTGTTTACGGCGTCTGCCGGGTTCGATCCGGAGCCGTCGATCTGCTCCCTTTTGTTCGCGAAGGCATTGAGAGCGTTCGGCACTCGATCCGGTCCGGCTCGTTTCAGAAGCCAGCGATTGTTTTTTCCAAACAAAAGTATACTGATCACATCCCGATCCTGAAGCGTTCTGGACATGTTTGAAAGGGGCCTGATGATTTCCTCTGGTGGGATGTCGTTGCTGTCGGATGTATCGATAATGAAAACTAGATGTTCAGGTTGTTCACCGAGAGGCAGCATCGGGGAGGAAGAAGCAAGAGAAAGGCAGATACCTGTTCCCAGCAGGCAGAAGAATTTCCACGGTGAAACATAATTTGTCGTCTGGAGATAAGCCACGGAGCCGATCAAAATGATGGTGGGTATAGCCAGGAGATATAAAGGATGTTGGATCAGGATCCCCATTGAGTAGAATGAGTGGAAAAGTGTTTATTTTACACCCGTATCAAATGCGTAGTAACGGTATTCGAACTGCAGGCGGTGGTACTTCAACCGAATTCTCTCGTAAGATCAATGATTGAGGGTTTCGAAGACGTTACGCAGCACACTTTGTAACGATACGAGTTAATCGCGTTTCTGTGAATTCTGGAACCACTGTGGTAAACGGGTCGGATTGAGTCAACATCGATAGAAGTGTAAAATAGCTGTAAGGCGAATTGAATTCCAGTTATCACCGATCAGTATTTTGAAACGAAAACTTCAACACGCAGTTCAGCACCGCGAAATTACACATTGCTGGCAGCCGTCGACGGATCTCGCAAAGAAATCAACACTCGGTGTCGGCAAGACCACTGATTACTTTTTTCAACCCGAATCACTCAGGGACCTCCACGATATCCGTAACCTGGCGGAGGATCAGAACAAAACACTAATCGTCATTGGTGGAGGTTCGAACGTCGTGTTTACAGACAAAGTAGAACAGTACGTGCTGGTGGAATTATGCAAGTCAGCATTTACCGGGAGGACATTGAAAAAGGACGGGGATGAATTTTTGATCCGTACGGGGGCGGGTGCCTCTTTGCCCCCGCTTGTACGCAAAGCAGTGAAAGAAGGGTGGTTTACCTTCGGACGACTGACGGGTATTCCGGGGACGGTCGGGGGGGCGGTGCATGGGAATTCAGGTACACGGCTGGGCGAGATTGGTGATTTTGTCGAGCGTGTCTTCGTTCTTCATCCGGATCATCCTGAAAAAAAACTTATCACCTCGCCGGATTTTACGTATCGGTCAAGCAGCCTCACGGATGAGGTGATCCTCGAGGTGGAATTTTCAGGTACAAATATTGAGGGGGACAACAAGGCCCCCCCACATGAACGATTACATGAAAAACGTTCTGAAACCCAACCCATCAGTGAGCGCAGTGCAGGATGCATGTTTAAAAATCCCGACGATGATTCGGCGGGCCGACTCATTGACGAAGCAGGATTGAAAGGATTTGAAGTGGGGGATGCTCGTGTATCGTCGGACCATGCGAATTTCATCGTCAACAAGGGAGATGCGACGTCACGAGACGTGCTGGAGTTGATCGGGAAGGTACAGGAACGGGTACACGTAGAATACGACGTAAGGCTCGAACCAGAAGTGAGAATCATCTAACATATTCCGGAATCCGGTGGGACGTATCGATCACTTTTGAAAGATCGGAAGATACCGAATCGGTAGCTGTAGAATCAGACAGGCCATGGAGGTGGCATATGTTGGGCTCACATCGTCCGTCCAGCGACCATCCGTCTTCTGATGGGAACGTATTTCCGGAGTGAGGTTGTTATAGTACGAGCGAAATTCATCCCATTCATACTGGTAGAGCGCCTGAGATGCGTAGTAGTGACCGTAGAAATAATGGTATTTTCCCCATCTTGTCCTTCGGTCATGCCTCATCCGGTTGATTAACCATTGTGATGCGTTCTGAACCATTGGTGAATCGTATCTACCCGCGGATTGCAGAGAAACAATTCCGGCTGCAGTAAGAGCCCAGCTGGTACGGCTCATTTTGCTGGCCCGGTACATGAAAGCACCATCCTTTCGATAACATTTGCGTATGTACTCCATAGCCTGATTAATGATCGATTTTTCAACCGTGATACCGGCATTATTTACGGCCCGTAACGATTGTAAAACGGTGACGGTGACTGATACGTCCGCCTCGTCCGGCCGGGGTTGATATCGCCATCCCCCGTTTTCATTCTGGGCGTAACGAATGGTTCGGACGGCTTCTCTCAGGGTGCGACGCACTTTCGGGCGGCCCGTCATTCCATACACTTCAGCGAGAAATAACGTGGCAAAGGCATGTTCGTACATTCGAGTGCCCCGATAGGAAATGTATCCCGTGTCCGGGTCGGCTCTGGAGACGATAAACTGGATCGCCTTTTCGACCACGTTTCCGTATTTCCCTCGACCGGGGGAATGCCCCGCTGAGAGAAAGGCAAGCCCGGCAATGGATGTGACACCAACATTCCGATAAGGTCCTTTCCCTTTTACTTCGTCGTTTAATTTGTATCCTACGATGGACTTCCAGGCTCCACCGGACGTTTGATTTTCAGCAAGCCATTGCAACCCACGGTTTACGGAACGCTGAATGTCCTCTGTATAAAGATCCGAGAAATCCTTTCGTGCCAGCTGATCCTCAGCTGTGGCTGAGGGACCGGGGAAAAACGATAGGAGGGCGAACAAAAAAAATAGAGTCACCATCTCATTTGGAACGGGAAAAACCCAGGGTTGAGGACGGGTAACGCCAATCGGATGAAGCATGGTTCTCATGGATTCTTCCCTGTAAAGTTTAACCGAGTTGATGCAGCTCACATAAAAGATAATGAACCTATATACTATCTCAAACCACCTGAATTTTCAAAGATGTAGGTTGTAGCTTAGAAATATCAGGAGATCTATCAATAATACTCAGAATGTTCCCGGTAAGAATCCGGATCCGGCACATGTCGTATCCCTTAATTCTCGCCGATCATGTACGCAGTAAATCTCTTACGTCCAGCCATCAGAAGCATATTGCGGAAAACGAATAAATTACCCTGTTGTTTGTACGGATCTGGAGAAACCATCCGTTTTCGAGAAAGACGAATCCGGTCAGATGCCCGTTCCGAGTTGTAACGAAGGACAAGAATCCCCTTTGTCGTGGGGAGAAGTATGTGTTCGTCAAGAACCGCGGGTCGCCCTTCGATGGGTGTGGCGGGGTTGTAAACGTCCGAAATTTGCTTGCCGGTATATCCGGAAAATATAGATATTCCTTTCTGACTGCTAATGACATAGCGGTGATCTTTCATCGGCACCACCCACTGAGCAAAGTCATTCAGGGTCTGGGCCAGATCCAGCTGTTTTTGCCTCCATCTGGTTCGACCCGTTTCGCGGTCCAGGGCCAGAAGATGTAAAGAATCAGTCGGCGTGATAAGTAGTGTATCGTGAAATAAGAACGGGAGGTTGTTCTGCCAGAATGTGCTCTGCCGCCGCGGATAAATGCCTCTCGTGCGTAATGATCCCCATCGAATGTACTTGTAAAGCCAGTTGAGGGTCCCCGTCTCACGATGAAGAGCAGCGGTAAATCCTGTATTGGTGTTGATGTAGACGTTGTTACGGTCAAGTACCGGTGGAGAGGGGATGACTTCCCTCGTTGGATTCCCGAACAAATTCGTTCCAAGCATGTTTTTCGTGATGAAAGAACGCCATAAAAGATCTCCTGTCTTCGCGTCAATTGCAACGCCGTAAATATTCGGCGTCTGGTTGGACGTCTGGAACTTGACGACCGTTCCGTAGAGTTTCCCGTCGTCAAGGACGACCCCGGACGGGAAACTTGTGTTCTGAAGGAACCCGGTATCCGAAGTTCCACCTCTCTTCCAGTTGACGGAACCGTCTCTAACATCTATCGAATAAAGTGTTCGCCAGGGAATCGGATATCGTACGCGCAGATTCATCGTCGGGACAGGGGATTTTCCGACATCCGTGACCAGGGAACAGAAATAATTTCCCCCGTCGGATACGGTCCCACGGAAAACCTGTCTGACATCTTTCATAACTTGACCTCCGTTCATTCCCTCTTTGCTCACGGACCAGGAGGCGTTCGTTTTTGAGGAAGGGAAGGGATTGGAAGAAACCTTGAATGCCCAGCAGGTAATGCCGTTGTTCATCAGAATCCAGTCGTTCCAGCGTGTCGGATAAAATCCGAACGTCGTATGGAGTCCCTGACGACCTTTCACAAATCGAGTATGTCGAAACTCCCGGGAGGCACTGTCCGGAACCGGAAAGTGAATGATAGGCGTCAGGTTCTCACTTCGGAACTGAAATATGGATGGAGTAGCTGATGGGGAGGACGGCCGTGTCGCGGGTTGAAAAGATCTGTTCTCACTTTGTTTTGATTTAATTGAGTTTTCCCGTTCAGCTGCAAACTGGACCTGGCGTTTCATGAATTCCTGTAATTCAAACGACTCATCTTTCCACGTAATGTTTCGTGACGCCAGTTTCTCCGGGAACGTTCCGGAGAATTCCATGATTTCGTTCGGACGGCCGAGGTGGGCAAGACAGAATGCAATTTTGGTAGCAATGCGGGCTTTCCGATCTTGTTTCGTTACACGTTGGTATTTGGTCCGAAGAAAGTCGTATGCCTTATCGAATTTTGCTTCTTTAATGTGCTTGGTATAGAGTTTTCTAAGGGACCTGAACGCGGCTTCTGTAAGTGGATATCGGTCAGCCACGGTTTTCAGCGTCTCCTGATCATGTGTGGATTGAGCGTCCTGCAGCAATTTGCGTGCAGGTGTTTCGTATGTTTTCCTGTACAGCTTTCGGCCTTTGCTGTCCATGGACATGAGCAGATCCAGGGTCTGTTTTCGCACGCTGGTATAAAGACCTTCAACGTCCTGTACCGGAATGAGCTTTTCATTGTACTTTTCCCGGGCTTTTTGAACGAGTTCAATAAACTTACCCATGTTCTGGCGGTCACGCTGGTTCCGTGCACGCTCGAGTAATTGCATGGCCTGCGGACTCTTGCGAATTTGAGCGGAACTCCGTCGTTTCTTACCCAGTCCCTGGGCCTGAAGCAATCGATCTGCTTCCGACAGCATGAAGCCGAAAACAGTGAAAAGGAGCAGAGAGGAGAAAAATTTATGGCGTAACATCTGGGTCGTTATTCTGAATATACAAAAAGGAACGGGCGTATTTTCTTATCGGATTGGAGGT
This sequence comes from uncultured Planctomycetia bacterium, assembly GCA_964466525.1. GTDB lineage: Bacteria > Planctomycetota > MHYJ01 > CAYXQY01 > CAYXQY01 > CAYXQY01. Next base: position 21,971 of record CAYXQY010000007.1, on the reverse strand, counting down.
AAGGTCTGTACGTTTACAGAATACGGATATAATTAGCAGGAGCTCACCGGAATCGCGTCACCGTCTCATGCAATGTTGTTACGGAACCGAGAACCGCCTGGTTTACTCTTCGTGATTCACATCCACCACTTCTGCCTCGAACGATCCATCGGATAGTCGAGTTTCGACCTGATCTCCGGTTGATAACGTTGAGGCTTCGCGAACAATTTGTTGGGTGTGTGCCTGCCGGGTGATGCTGTATCCTCGTTTTAGAACGTTTAGAGGGCTCAAGCTATCCAGCTGATCCGCCGCAGCGGAAACTCGTCTCCGTCTGTTATTGAACTGATGTTTTATCTCGCGATGAATCGATTTCATTTTTCGAGAAAGAGCGTTCTTATTCCGCTGGAGTTTGTTCCTGGGATGTGCTTTCGACACACGTCTGGATTTGTCATGGAGTCGTTTCAGGTTTGTTGCAACGATCTTTTTTACCTGCCGGTGCAGGCGTTCAACACGGTTTGAGACTTTCAGGAGAAGTCGATCATAATCAGGGACCACTCCCTGTCCCGCTGCTGTAGGAGTTGGTACCGTATGGTCGGCGACAAGATCACTGATCGTGGTGTCAACTTCATGACCGACGGCGGACACGACAGGGATGTCAGAAGAGAAAATAGATCGGGCTACTTTTTCTTCGTTGAACGCCCATAGATCCTCGAGACTCCCCCCTCCTCGCCCTGTTATAATAACGTCCACCAGTGAATGTTTGTTTAAAAATTTGATCGCCTCTGCAATTTCGTGCTTCGCGGCTTCTCCCTGAACCTTTACGGGAACAACCAGAATATGTACCGGGGGAAATCGGGAAGAAATGGTTCGAATCATGTCCTGTACCGCAGCACCCGTTCCAGAGGTAACTAACCCTATTGAACGGGGCAGTTCCGGCAGGGGTTGTTTGTGTTTGTGATCAAACAGACCCTCCTTTTCCAATTTTTCCCGAAGCTGTTTCAGGGCGAGTTTTAATGCCCCTTCTCCAAGAGGTTGTAGTTCCCGGGCGATAATCTGGTAGTTACCCCGTTCCTCGTACGCGGAAACTTTGCCGTAAAGTCGTATTTCCAATCCTTCCTTGAGGTCGAAATCGACCTGTTTGGCGGAACGATGAAAAAGGACGACAGGAAGAATTGCTTCCTGATCCTTCAGATCGAAGTAGACGTGACCGGAACGTGGAAAGTTGAGGTTGGATATTTCGCCCTTCACCCAGGTGTCTCCAATCCCTTTTTCGAGCATGGAGGAGATCCGATTCGTAAGTTCTGATACGGAGAGGGCCTGTTCTTTTTCGTTTCCGGACCGTACCGTAAAACTGCGTTTTTCTTTTGATCCATCGTAAGCTTTTTCAGGATTCACCATTATGGTCGAAAAGTTGGAGGGATTTTTGCTGGGAAAACAAGTGAAAAAACGTAAGTATTTGGGGACGAAACAACAGCTGCTTCCTTATACCGTAAGAAAAAAATGCAATGATTTCGAATGAACTGTTTCTCTTGACATTGCACAACGAATCGCATAAATTTATTATCCACTTCAATTTATGCAGGTGGGGTATCATCAATATTTGAATTTGTACTCTCGAGGCAATTGTAAAATGTCAGAGCCTGATATGAATTTTTACGAAGGGATGTTTGTAACAAAAGGGGGAGGAGGAGAAGATGCCTGGGAACAGTCACGATCCGCTGTGAAAGAGGTGCTTAAGGAACATGATGCGTCGATCGATTATATCGAAAACTGGGCGGATCAGCAGTTTGAAAAGGAAATCGAGAAGCAGCGACGTGGAAAGTATGTATTGACGTATTTTCAGGCAGATCCCTCACTGGTTAATGATATCAAAGAGGATACGCAGATTAATGAGCGGATCCTTCGCGTATTAATCCTGAACCGTCAAAAGGAACAGACCTATAGAGACATGATCCAGGAACGGATCGAAGCCAATAAGGAAGAATCCGAAGAGGACGAGGAAACGACGGAGGAGGCGGACGAAGATGTTGACGATGAATCGTCCAGATCCTCGGATTCCGAGCCGGAATCACCTGATGAGGAATCCGAGTCCGAGGAAGTTAAAAAGGAGGTTGAGGGAGAGGAGGATTCCGTCCCTGACGCTGGGGACGATGCCGCATCAGAAATCTCACAGGAAGGAGAGCTTCCGGAGAGCACCGGGGAAGATGTTTCGAAAGAAGCGAAAGCTGAGACTTGATTGGACAGATCTTTAAACAATTAATTGATCCGTACTGATGTCACAAAAACGTTATACAAAATTTCAGCGCCGGACCCGTTGTCGCTGGTGCCGTGATGGCATTGAACATATTGACTATAAGAACGTAGGCGAACTTCGGAAGATGGTTGACATGCAGGGGAAAATTCTCCCGAAACGGCGATCGGGAAATTGTACCCGTCATCAGCGCGGGGTGAAAACGGCCGTCAAACACGCCCGTTTTCTTGGTTTGCTGGGGCAGGGGTAATCGGCCATGGAAATTTTACTTTGGAGAACGGTCGATAAACTCGGTGATCGTGGAGACGTAGTCGACGTCGCTCCGGGGTATGCGAGAAACTATTTGTTTAGAAAGGGATGGGCTACCCCAAACACGGAGGAAAAGCAAAAAGAGCTGGAAGAGGAGGCCGATCGGTTACGGAAAGAGGAACAGAGACGAATTGGGGAACACGAGGCGCTTCTCGAAGAACTTCAGGATCGATTCCTCGTGTTAAAAGTTGAGTCCAATGAGGAGGGACAGCTTTACGGCTCCGTTACATCGAAAGTAATAGCCGACGAGGTACAACATCAGTACGACCTTGACCTGGATGCTCGTCAGGTCGAACTCAAGCAACCCATACAGCAATTGGGCGTTTACACGATCCCCCTCCGACTACACCCGGAAGTCCAGGGTGAGATAAATGCCTGGGTCGTTCAACGGACGGAAGAAGAGGAAGGATAATTTTATCGCTGGAATTCGTCTTCACGATCGGGATTTGTTCCCGATCAGCCATCCGGCAAAAAATACCAGTATCGCGACCATCAGGATGGTGATCTCGGCCCTCATTGAATTTTCCATGATTCCTGTCCAGAGGGCCAATCCTGCCAACAGCATCCCGCCGATTTGAAGACTTCTTGAGGTAAGTTCCCGGAGCATGGTTTACGTTCGGTTTTGGACGAAAAAGGGACTGCTGAGCCCTTCGTTGTTAACGTCAGGTGCAAGGCTGTCTGAAGAACCTGAGTAGAAGAGGGGAATACGTTTTCACAGGAGGAGGCTTACAGGAGGTCGTGAACGGCGGGGCACGTTTCAACGACTTATGCCGGACGCCTGCAAAAAAATTTCACGATCCCGTGGGCCGTCAAGTTCAATCAGGAAAATATCCTGCCACCGTCCGGTGACAAGCTTCCCGTCCTGTATCGGTAGTGTTTCGGAAGGTCCAATGGTCAGGTGACGGCAGTGGGAGTGTCCGTTCTCACTTTCATCCTCATTCATATTGACCGTTCGTATTTCGAAGTTGTTGTGGTCGTAATCCCCACTTTCAGGTGCTAACTCCTCCAGAAATACCTCAAAATCATCCAGAAGAAGCGGTTCGTCCTCCTGAATCGTGATCCCGGCCGTTGTATGTTTGGAAAAAATGAAAATCTGTCCTTCGGAAATATCGCTTTCCTGGATAAATTCTCTGACGGGTAATGTGATCTTTATGAAGGCCGGGCTTTCCTCTGTTTCAAGCTGGATGGTGCTGGAATGATACTTGATGTTCCCCTCTGATCGGATCGGAGTCGTCTGATTCCTGACGGTCATAATGCGTTCCTGAACCTCGATAAATACAAAATACGGTATTCGGGATGTGGACGGAATTCCCGAAAAGTGAATACCCCAGTTTGATTGGTTTCTGCCCTACGAAGATAGGAGAATCCTATTTTACAACACCGAAATACATGTTACAAATTTTAAATTTTGATGCCACGACACGCAGGTTTCATTTGTCCCTGATCCGCTTCGGAACAGGTAAAATCATAAAGCGGTATTACGAACGTTTTCGCAATTCTTGTTCTGATGGAATGGAGGAAACACATCCACCCGCGAGCCATCACAATGAGATCCAGAAAATCATGGCTGTCGGACTCTGGATAGATCCCGGACAGATTCACGTTGGTGAATGTTTGTTTGATCGTGTCAACTGATGTTTCGGGGTATATGTATACGACCGTGTCCGGGAATTTTGAGCAACAGAATTTTGTTTGACTTCCTTCGATAATTCGTTATAATATTAGCAATCCTATTCATTGTCTTCTATATTTCTTCGTTATTCGTTCCTGTTCTATGGACCAAGATCGCATAAGAATTCGGATTGAAGCGTACGATCACGAAATTATTGATCAGTCCGCCGAGGAAATTGTGGATCGTGCCAAAAAAAGCGGGGCAAGGGTGCATGGACCCGTTCCGCTACCAACGGATGTGGAGCGGTACACGGTCCTCCGCTCACCGCACATTAACAAGAAGTCACGAGAACAGTTTGAAATACGGACGCACAAGCGGCTGATTGACATCACGGAACCGACCGTGAAGACCATTGACGAGCTGAAGAACTTAAACGTGCCGGCCGGAGTGGAAATTCGAATCAAAGCATAACTATTTCACAAAGAACTTATGAGTGTTATAGGACTTATCGGAAAAAAAGCGGGTATGACTCAGGTCTTTGAGGGTGAGGGAACGGCTATCCCCGTTACCGTCATAAAGGCAGGTCCGTGTGTGGTGGTGCAGAGAAAAACGGAGGACCGTGATGGTTATGAAGCTGTTCAACTTGGCTTTGGGGAGGCGAGCAAAAGCGAGCGACGAAACCAGCCGTATGCAGGACATTTTAAAAAAGCGGGAGTGGAACCCAGAAAACATCTCAGCGAGTTCGCTGTAGATGATCCGGAGACGTACGAACCGGGTGATGAAATTACCGTTGAGATTTTTGAGGACGTTGAAAAAGTGGATGTTCAGGGAACGTCGAAAGGACATGGTTTTTCCGGAATGGTTAAGCGCCATGGGGCGTCTACTGGACCGAAAAGCCATGGGTCCCGGAATGTGCGAGAACCCGGTTCCACCGGGCAGGCAGCGGATCCTTCCAGGGTGTTCAAGGGAAAGAAAATGCCGGGGCAATATGGAGGGGATACAAAGACAATGGAAAATTTGACCGTGGTGAGGGTCGATCCCGACCGGGATGCTCTGCTGGTGAAGGGATCTGTGCCCGGTCCGGAAGACGGTATTTTACGTATAACTATCTGCAAGAACGAACAAGACCATGTTTGATATCCCAGTATTTGACAAACAGGGCAACGAGGTGGATGAGGTGGAGGTTGAACCCGAGATTTTCGGGGAAGAGGTGAATATACCTCTTCTTCATCAGGCGATCACCGTGTACGAAGCAAACCAGCGAAAAGGGGCCGCCAACACGAAGCGCCGATCGGATACGGCTTACAGCAACATCAAGCCGTGGCCTCAAAAGAACACCGGACGAGCACGACACGGGGAGCGCGGATCACCGATCTGGGTGGGTGGTGGTCTGGCTTTCGGACCTCAACCTCGTGATTACTCGAAGAAGTTGCCGAAGAAAATGAAACGTCTTGCGCTTGACAATGCGTTCCTGGCCAAGCTGGTTGATGACGAGTTGTTCCTCGTTGAAGATTTTGATCTCCCTCAGCCCAAAACGAAACTTGCTGAGGAAGTACTTGATAGTATTGGAGTGAAGGAGGACTCGCTGTTGGTCCTGACTGACGGGGGCAAACGAAAAGCTCACCTTGCCACCCGTAACCTGCCGGACGTGCAGCTGAAGCCTGCAAAAGACACGAACGCGTATGAAGTCCTTCGGAAAAAATGTGTCATTCTCGAACGGCCGGCGTTCAAATCTTACGCGGAGAAACGTGCGAAACAGCTTCATGGAATTTCGTCTGACGGAGAAGAATAATGGAACCGGAAGAGATTGTCATAAAGCCGATCCTGACCGAAAAGAGTTATCGGCTACAGGATGAGGACAACACATACACGTTTCGTGTAAGGGAGGATGCTAATAAAATTCAGATCCGCAACGCTGTCGAAAAGATGTTTGACGTCGAAGTCGAAGATGTGCGTACGATGAACCAGAAAGGAAAGACCCGCAGTTTTCGGTTTCAGGAAGGGGAGACCCCATCCATCAAAAAGGCGCTGGTAACACTGAAACCAACGTATCAGATCGATTTAATTTAACAGGTTGTAGAAAAGTCCAATGGCACAGAAAAAATACAAACCGACATCGCCGGGACGAAGGCACGGCTCCGGACGTGACCGTTCACGTATTACGAAGGATGAACCTGAAAAACGACTGACCACCCCTCTGCCACGCAAGGGCGGGCGGAACAACTTTGGACATAAATCCGTTGAAAAACAGGGGGGGGGACACAAACGTCGGTATCGGATTATCGACTTCAAACGAAAAAAGGATGACGTGCAGGCTGAAGTTCAGGCCATAGAGTACGATCCCAACCGAAACGTGGACATTGCTCTTCTTGAGTATTCCGACGGAGAGAAACGATATATACTCTGTCCGAAAAATCTAAACGTCGGTGATACGGTAATGTCGGGGCAAAAAGTGGAACCGGACCCCGGAAACTGTATGCCACTACGAAGTATTCCTACAGGATTGTCCGTCCACAACATCGAGTTAAAGCCCGGCGCGGGAGGGGAGCTGGTAAGAAGCGCCGGCGGTCAGGCGACACTCCGTGGATTCGAAGGTCGTCACGCAATTATCTTGCTTCCCAGTAAGGAACTACGAAAAGTCCATAAAAACTGTCGTGCCACAGTTGGTCAACTCGGGAACGTCGATGCCAACGAGGTCGAACTTGGCAAGGCTGGACGAAATAGACATCGAGGAAAAAAACCGAACGTGACCGGAAATTCCATGAATCCGGTTTCACACCCAATGGGAGGCGGTGAAGGACATCGCTCCGGTGGACGGCATCCCTGTTCACGCAAGGGACGCAAGGCAAAAGGGGGAAAGACCCGGAGTAAGAAAAAACAAAGTTCGGATTTGATAATCCGTGGTCGTGAGCGCGGACGTTTTCAGCAGTAGGTTTTTTTGAGGTTTAACTTTTCCAGGATCAGGTTATAACGAACATGCATCATGAGCAGATCAGTAAGTAAAGGGCCATACGTAGATCGGAACTTGCTCCGGAAGGTGATTGAGCAGAAGGAAACAGGGGACGATGAACCGATTAAAACATGGTCACGGTCATGCACGATCGTGCCTGAATTTATCGGTCATACATTTCTTGTCTATAACGGCAAGAAATTCGTTCCGGTTCGTGCCACGGAGGAGATGATTGGACACAAACTTGGTGAATTTTCAAAAACGAGGACGTTTCACGGACACCCGGGTATCACGGCAGGGGCTGCACAGGCAAAAAAACGCAAACCGGGATAGGTCCGTTGATGACGTGTGTTCGATTTCTTCCCGTGCCTTATTCCGGGTGAATTTATTCGTATGGATTACAATCCGTACGATCGATCATCGCTGGATCGATTATCGATGTTGTCTGGAGGCAAAAAATGGCTGACGAAGATACAAAGACATTCCGTGCAAAGTTAAGTTTTTCACGCATCACCCCGCAAAAGATGAGGTATGTCGGGGATATGATCCGGGATCACAATGTGATGGACGCTCAGAACATCCTCGCGGACTCATCCAGGCGTGGTGCGTATTTTCTGGATAAGCTTCTCCGTTCCGCCGTGTCGAATGCGGAGTACGTAATTACGGAGAAGGATCTGGATGTAAACCCGGAACGTCTCGTCATTGATACGCTTCGTATTAACGAAGGCACGACGTACAAGCGATGGATGCCCCGTGCACGTGGTCGGGCCACAGCGAAAAACAAGAAGACCACTCACGTGGAGATGATTTTGTGTCCGGAAGAGGAGGTGTGATCATGAATTTTCGTATTCATTTTGATCGTCCGCAAAAAAGAAGAGGAACAGTATGGGACAGAAAGTAAATCCAATAGGAATTCGTGTAGGTATCGTCGAAAATTGGAAAAGTAAGTGGTATGCCAACGACGATGATTTCGGAAAATATCTCGTTCAGGATCAGGAGATACGGGAGTTTATACGTGAGAACTATGATTATGCCGGCATTTCCAAAATCGTCATAGAACGGAAGAAGGATCTAAGCAAGGGGGAACTGATCCGTATTTATGTCCACACCGCAAGTGCCGGTTTGCTTATTGGACGTCGGGGGAACCGGGTGAAGCAGATGACGGAAGAAGTGTCTGATCTGATTGATCAGCAGGTCGAACTGAAAATACTCGAAGTTGAAGATCCTCAACTGGATGCTCAGCTTGTATCGGAATCCATAGCTGATGCACTGAGGAGACGAAGTGGACATCGACGAGAAATGAGACGGGCAATTGATGCCGCAATGGATAACGGTGCGGAAGGGGCAAAGATCAAAGTGTCCGGTCGGATTGGTGGATCGGAAATTGCACGTGTTGAGCAGATGGAGGAGGGAAGTATACCACTTCATACGTTGCGGGCCCGAATTGATTATGGGTTTTCTCTTGCTGTGATCAAGAAGGGTTCGATCGGAGTCAAAGTATGGATCAATAAAGGTGAAATTCTTTCAGAGGAGGATAAGAAAGATGCGCTTTATGCCGAAGAGGATTAAACACCGGAAACACCACCGCGGTAAAATCCGTGGAAAAGCAAATCGGGGGAATACAGTCGCTTTCGGACAATATGGACTACAAACGCTTGAGAGTGGACGGATTAAAGCGGATGAAATCGAGGCCTGTCGAATTGCGATCAATAAGGTGATCGGCGAGGCGGGCAATTTATGGATACGTATTTTCCCGGACAAGCCCTACACCACGACTCCGGCTGAAACAAGGATGGGGAAAGGGAAAGGGGAGCCCGATTACTATGCCGCTGACGTCAAGGAAGGGGCTATGCTGTTTGAGATTGCCGGTGTGGACAAAGAGCTGGCACGAGAGGCGTTTAATCGTGCTGCCCATAAGATGCCTGTTCGCTGTAAACTCTCCGAACGGAAACCACTTCAATAAGCCATGAGACCCGAAGAGCTTCGCGACAGAACGGAAGAAGAACTTCACAACTTGCTTGGTGAAAAACGTGAGGCCCTCTCAAATCTGAGGTTCAAACGGGTTACGGACGTCATCGAAGATCCGTCAAAGTTCGAAAAAACAAAACGTGATATTGCCCGGATATTGACCGTCCTCAATGAGCGTGAACATGACGCAGACCCTGCGGCGGAAGCGTAATTCTGTTTCTCCGATACAGATATGTCCGAACAGATCCTGCCCGAAGAGTTATTAGAAGAACTAACGGAGAAACTTGAGGATCGCCTTCATTCACTTCGAGAAGATCTTTCCCGTCTTGAGGAAAGCACCTTCACCGGTACGCAGGACTTATCCGGAGATCTCTCGAGTCTGTCTGAGCATAACGCGGACAAGGGGACGGACGTGTACGAACAAACACGCGGAATTGATGAAATGAAGAGGGAACAGAAAGAACTCGACCAGGTGCAGGACGCACTTGACAAGTTGAAGAAGAAGGACACACCGGAATACGGCATCTGCGAGAGTTGTGCTGCATTGATTGACGAGGATCGACTGAAATCCATCCCCTATACACCGTACTGCATCGATTGTGCGAAAGAATCTGAAGAAAAGACCGGCGGCGTGTAATGACGAGATCTTCCGAACGACGAATTATATCGTTTTTCGTCGTGGTTTTTCTCTGGTCCATTCTGGATCTTGCCTCCAAGCGATATATATTCAGTATCCTTACAGAACCTGGTCAATTTTTGATCATCATTCCTGACCACCTACGGTTTACACGGGTAGAAAACAGTGGGGCAATCTGGGGACAGTTCGCAGAATTCGACACCCTTCTCTTTTACGTCAACCTCTTTGTGATCCCGTTTCTGTTTCTGTTTTTCCTCCATTCACTCGTCGAACCGGCGTCCCTGGTTGATCTGGGAAGCCGGTGTTTTGTGGTTTCTCTTGGGCTGATCATGGGAGGAGCTATGGGCAATTTCTACGATAGGCTGATGTTCGGGCACGTCCGGGATTTTATCGACGTCAAGATTCCTGTCGTGGAATACAGGTGGCCCGTTTTCAACGTTGCGGATGCCGGTATTACGACGGGAGCCGTACTCCTGGCGTTTTGTATTTTGATGTATCCTCCTGAAGAGGGAGTACCTGATCAAAGCGAGGGATAATTGAAATAACGGGGTCGTCCCGTAAGGGATGGAGTGGATTAGAGATGGGTTGAATTGACTCGACGATGGATGTGGAAGGATCGAGCAAGTCGGAATTAGAATGTAGCCAGGGTTGATTGGTCCGGGCGACCGATGAAATACGTGCAGTCCACCGGTTCAAACCAGTCCCCAAGAATCCAGACGGACCGTTGAGAGCCATTGACTGTTATCCGGTGATGACCCGGTTTATGGGCGTGGCCGGCGATGAGGTGCTCAAAACCTTCACCACTTCGCATGAGTGAACGGATCCGATACCTGCTCATTTTCTTTCCGGGGCTGTCCATCCGTTCGATTTTACGTTTTGAAACCTGCCTTAAGTCCTGGATGATTTTCGACTTGATTCCGTCCGGAAACCGCTGGATCACATCCCCGATATAGCGATTCTGAATCAGGCGACGATAGAATTGATAGGACGTATCCTGATGGCAGAGCGTGTCACCGTGTATCCCGATCCATGAACTACTTTCGGAGCGGAGTGCGCAACAATCACGATACGTGGTTATTGACAGTTGACGTTCAAGGTCTCGACGTGCTAAGAAATCACGGTTTCCGGCGACAAAAGATATATTCAGTCCCTCCTCTGTCGCTTTTTTTAATGCGTGAAACACCGCCGAAAACTCACCGGAGTGGAAAGAGTAAGGGCCAATCCAGTAATCGAAAAGGTCTCCGAGTATGAACAGTCGGTTTGTGGAATCGGCAGCGTGATCCAGAAACTGGCGAAAATGCTGTATTACTCCCGGACGGGAAGGGTGTAAATGAAGATCACTTACCGCCCAGAAGAAGTCCTGTTTGCTACGGTTGCTGTTTCTGCTTCGATCGATCGGTATATGTTCCAAACAGAAGTAGAAAGGCAGGAGTAGTAGTTACTCGCCGGTGACTTGTGTCCAGAGCCAGCGCAATGGATCATAATAATTATCCACCAGGTATTCTTTCATTGGAATAATTGCATTGTCCGTTATCACGATGTTTTCCGGACAAACATTCGTACAACAACGAGTAATATTGCAGAGTTCCACTCCACCTTGTTCGGATGCTAACCATTCTTTTCGATCAGCATCGTCCTCCGGGTGAAAATGCAGGGCGGCTGTACGAACGAAGTAACGGGGGCCGCCAAACGATTCCTTTTTATCGTGTTCACGCAGCACGTGACAGACATCCTGACAGAGAAAGCATTCGATGCACTTTCGAAACTCACGGGCTCGTTCCAGATCTTCCTGGTAATACGTGAACTCCTCCGCCTCGTCGTCCTCGGGTTGAAACGGCTCGATGGTCTCGTTCACTTCGTAGTTCCAGGACACGTCACAGACAAGATCTTTAATGATGGGAAAGGTCTGCATGGGTGTTACCTTGATGGTTTCTCCCGGGTCGAACTCATCGATTCGAGTCATGCAGGAAAGTGCGGGTTGTCCATCAATCTCCATGCTACAGGAACCACAGCGACCGGATTTGCAATTCCACCGTACGGCGAGATCCTGTGCCTTGTTCGCCTGGATCCAGTGAATGGCATCCAGTACAACCATCCCTTCCTGAACGGGGACCTCATAATCAACAAACTCACCTTCTTCGTCGTCCCCTCGAAAGATCCGGAGCGTATATTCTGTTTTTTCAGTCGTATCAGGCATCGTTGATGTCGATAGGAATCATTTTGTGTCTTCGTCGACGAGTTCCTGGAGTTCCTCATCCATTTCGGGTAATTCCTCGTGTTCTGTTTCAAGCGATCCATTTCTTGAACGGAGGATGATTTTGGTTTGCTCGAATTCTTCTTCCGGTTGCGTATAGTCGACCCGGCTGTGAGCACCCCGGCTTTCCTTTCGTTCCTTTGCCGCATGGGCAATCGCCAGTCCGACGTCGATCAGGTTACGCACGTCAAAGCATTCACGCCAGCCGGAGTTGTACGTTCGGGGTCCGGATGCATACATGTTTTTTGATCTTTCCTTCAGTGTTTTCAGCTTTTTGATGCCTTCGTCGAGCCGCTCTTCGTCACGGATAATGCCCACGTGTTCTTCCATGATTGTCTGTAACTCTTCGTGAAGGTGGTATGGATTTTCACCCTGTTCTTCCGAGTTTTCAAACGGGAATTCAAGGTCCTCCTTTGCTTCCTCAAGCTGTGATTCGTTAATGGTGGGAAGCTCAGAGAGTCCGTTGGCATCTTCACCCGCGGCTATTCCGGCCCGGTTACCGAAAACGAGCAGATCGCTGAGAGAGTTGCCCCCGAGACGGTTTGCCCCGTGCAATCCGCCGGCTGCTTCTCCGGCGGCATACAGGCCGTCCACGGTGGATTCCTGACGTTCGGCATCGACGTAAACCCCTCCCATCATGTAGTGGCACGTGGGGGCGACTTCCATTGGTTCTTCCGTAATGTCCACGTCGGCCAGTTCTTTGAACTGATGGTACATCGCCGGGAGTTTTTCCTTGATGTATTCGTCGGATCGTCTTGAGGCGATGTCAAGGTATGCGCCACCGTGTTCACTTCCCCGACCTGCTTTCACTTCCTCGAGAATCGCTCGTGCGACCACGTCTCGAGTGAGCAATTCCGGGGGCGGACGGTTATTGTCCTTGTCTTCCACCCAGGCATTGGCCTCCTGGAGGGTGTCAGCGTACCGGCCCTGATACGCTTCGGGAATATGGTTAAACATAAATCGATCTCCTTCGGAATTTTTTAGTATGCCCCCTTCCCCCCGTACTCCTTCGGTGACCAGTACCCCTTTCACACTTTCCGGCCAGACCATGCCCGTTGGATGAAACTGCACAAATTCCATGTCACACAGGTCGGCCCCGGAACGAAGGGCCATTGCGTGACCGTCCCCGGTGTATTCCCAGGAATTTGACGTAATACGATAAGCTTTTCCAATTCCACCCGTTGCCAGAACAATTTTTCGGGAGCGAAACAGGATGCTTTCCCCGTCCTTGCTCCAGAAACCAAATGCACCGGCCATGCGCTCTTTATCCTCGTCCTTCAGCAGGTGAGTAATCGTGCATTCCATATACGTTTCAATACCCTCCTCCACACATTTGTCCTGCAGCGTTCGAATCATCTCAAGACCGGTGCGGTCCCCGACGTGGGCCAGACGGGCATGTCGATGACCTCCGAACGGTCGCTGGGAAATTTTTCCCTCGTCCGTACGGTCGAATAGCGCACCCCATCGTTCCAGTTGTCGAACTGCATCTGGTGCTTCTTTGGCGTGGATTTCTGCCATCTTCCAGTTGCTAACCCCCCATCCGCCCGCGTACGTGTCTTTGAAGTGATCCTTCCAGTTATCTTCTTCGTCAACATTCCCGAGCGAGGCGGCAATTCCTCCTTCGGCCATAACGGTATGAGCTTTCCCCAGGAGTGATTTGCTGACGACTCCTACGTCGGCTCCCTGCTGGCTTGCAGAAATGGCCGCAGACAACCCGGCACCACCAGCGCCGATTACAAGGACATCGTGTTCGTGTGTTGTAACGCTCATACTAACCAATAATCACAAAATCAGACCAGGTACCAGTCGAAATCATCCAGATGTACAGGTCCGTGAATCCCACCCAGAAAAGACTTGCCCAGAAGAAGGTATGGTGATTCAGGTTCAACTTCGTGACCCATTTCCAGAGCCAGTATCTTGAAGATACGTTTTTTCCGGACTGCGGACAGGAAAAACAGCGTTTCGAGCCACCAACGAGATATCGAAAACTGTGACATCCGAGCGTGTAGCCCGAAATGAGAAGGGCGTCAAGACCAATAACGATTGTCCCGCCCGTGATTTTGAATTTCGTCCAGTGCTCCCATCCGAACATGGCCTGAATCGTGTCGTACCAGAGAATGAACATGAAGACCACGGCGAGATAGAAAAAGTAGCGGTGGAGGTTCTGAAAGATCCAGACTCCTTTTTCACCATGATACTCTTCCGAACCTTCCGACACCGCGCAGGCCGCCGGGTCCATAAAAAAGCCCCGGTAATACGCTTTCCTTGCGTAATAACAGGTCAACCGAAAACCAAGGGGCGCCCAGAGAATCAGAAAGGCCGGTGATCTGAGCCAGTTCGGCCAGCCTTCTGGAAATGTACCGAACCACGCGTGTCCTGCGGCGGGCCCTTCGGCGAATATCAATGGTGCGAAGAATGGGGAGAGAAGGGGCCCGTCAATAATTCCCGGATTCGCATCCGTAAAAAGGGGATAAAACGTTCGAAAATTTGCGTAAAGTATGAATATTGACAGGCCCACCACGATGGATAATGGTTTAATCCACCATGAATCCGTACGTTCCGTATTTGCAAATCCTTCCCGGTTGAGAAGCTCTTTCGTTTTGGCCATGTTCACCGATGTGATGAATCGATGTGACGTTCCCGCAGAAAGAAAAAACCGCGGTGATTAAACTAACAGAAATCAAAATTAGTTTCAAAAATTTTTGTAATAATTTCTCTTACATCAATAAGTTAAGAGAGGCCTGGGTGTTTGTATATCTTCGAAAAAGAACACCTGGTCACAGGCCGATGGTTTTCCTGTATTTGTTTTCCTGTGCGATCTGTAGACGTGTCATCGGCGAGGGGACAAATACTGGACAATTGAATTCAGGATACCGGAAGGATTGGGGGTGCTGTGGAAAAAAACGGATACCTCATTCGATTCTTCCGGAGCCGGATCCGTTCGGCATCGTCCCGCCACGGGGCGGTCCGGGTTGGATCCGTTCCGTTAAACAGCGTGACCTGAGAAGGAACATCCACGGCGGCAGCAACATGACTCAAACCGGAATCATTGGATACAAATATATCGCATTGGCCGATAAGGGCTGCGGTTTGTTTCAGGTCTGTATTGATGGTAAGCCCTCTCATTTCAAGAGTTGATCGGATCTTTTCCTGCAACCGAAGTTTCAGTTGTTGTTCTTCAGGACCACCAAAGATTAACACGGCGGATGATTCCTTCTGACGTTCAGAAATCAGTGATAGAAAATGATGCATTGGTGCTCGTTTCCATTTCTGGGGTCCGGACCCGGGATGAACCCCAATGAGGTGGGCGTTAAGCAGTTCCTGCTGGTTAATGAACTGTTTGGCTTTGTGTATCTCTCGCCGATCAAGATGAAAGATGGGATCGGGAACTGAAGCAGGGGAAAGGTCCAGCACGTCAAGCAATCGCAAGTTTTGTTCGACGTCGTGAAGTCCCTGACGAGCTTCGACAAGATCGGTTTGTAAACAACGAAATGTCCGTGCGTATCCCACGGGATAGTCATGGGCGATTCGTCGCGGTGCACCGACGAGACGACTGAAGACATTGTACTGCCAGCGATTGGACGGGAACCCGCAGATCGAAACGTCGTAATTCTGGTTGCGCAACTGACGGATGGTTTCCACTCCATTATAGGTGAAGATTTGATCGAGGAGATCGGACCCTCGGTACGGTGTAGCAAATGAGTCACGATATACAAACAGGTCCAGTGTATCATTCGAGTGATCGGCCCGTAGACGCTGGATGGTGGGGGATAGAAGGATGCTGTTTCCCAGCCCGGACGCCGCAATGAATAACGTTCTCAAGAGAATCCCTGTTCTGGTTTTTTACAAGTGTTGTAAGACGGTAACAATAGAACCAAGTTCTCCCTCATGCTTTTTTGATAACGTTCCGTCCTGTTTCTGCGAAATAATGATGTCAAAGCTGAGACCCTGTTCAGCCCGGACGTCGAACCGATACGGAATCCCCCGGTCCGTTGACAAAATGCTCGACTGCTGACCCCTGATTAACTGCGAGTTCGAGCTGGCCGGCACTACTGATTATCGCCAGGGGATCTCCCGCCTTCACGGCATTGTACGACGAGTGGATTCCGGTAATTTCGTGATCTCCCACGGTTACGTGCAGCTGGTTAAGGTCCGGGTCTTCGAAAAACCGGCGGACGTCCTGTTCGGAAATGCCTGTAATCAGGTTGCCGAATACGTCGGCGTACAAAATTGTTCCGGTTAACGTTTCCTCGTTCTCTTCGACTGAAAACCACTCATTTTCATCGAGGGGTTCAAGGGATTCATACCGGGGTCCAATTTCTTCAAGCGGCGTACCGGCTGCAAGGTGAGCCAGGGTAGGTGCCATGATATCCCGGCCGTGAAATGTATTTGATATCTTCTCCAGCCAGTAGGAGGTATCGGATACTTCCCTGCAGACGACGATCCGATCGGACAACACGGAAAACATCCCGTTGTCCGGGCCCAGCAGTGTCAGTTCGGGCTCGTCCGTTCGCAGACAGATAATCGGTCGTTCCGATCCCACGCCGGGGTCCACAACACAGAGCACATGACTTCCCGCCGGTAGATAGTCGAGGCTTGAGGACAGAAGAAACGCGGCCGCAACAAGGTTCTGCCGGGGGACGGTGTTCGTGAGGGTCATTACGTCAGCATCCGGGCAGATCGAGGAAATGACCGCACGCATCTGCCCTGTATATATGGACTCCGCTCCGAAGTCCGTGAACAGAAAGAATGGGGTTTCCCGCATGATAGATAAGTTATGTTATATTTGTTCAATTCAGATCCGTGTTCAGGTGGACTCTATTCGTATGGGATCCCCCGCTGATATCTCGTCGAGACGTTCTGGATCGTCCGTTAGTTTCCCTCGAATATTCACTCGAGCGGCAAGACGACATTCATCGTCATGGGAGGCAGGGGTTGGGCCGTATGGTATGGCCATGGCGGATCCCTGAACCCAGTACGTTACAGTGCCGGGATCGACCACGTCCGTTGCATTTTCATCAAGGTCCTCTTCGACCGGAATCCGGAAATACACTTCGTCTCCCCATGTGCTTGCACTGGTATCCACCGGAAGTACCTCCTGGAGTTTTTCCGCAAATTCATCGTGATGGATTTCAGCCGTTAACTCCGTGTCGTTGCTTTTGATCAGAATATCCATGTCGGAATGACGGAAATCAAGTGATTCAGATCGAATTCGAAATTAACAACCGTTCGGAATCGAGCACAGCTTCGGGCCATTAAATTGGAGCGGGCTCCTGGTGGAGGTTCTGGAACTCCATTAACTCCTCGTCAAAGAATATTTTAACGGTTCCCGTCGGGCCGTTTCGATGCTTGGCGACAATGACTTCCGTTATTCCTTTGGTGTCTTCGTTTCCGGTGTAATAAAAATCCCTGTACAACAGAAGCACCACGTCCGCGTCCTGTTCGATGGCCCCGGATTCACGCAGGTCGGCAAGTTTGGGGCGAGGGGGATTTCGCTGTTCCACGTTTCGATTTAACTGGGACAGGGCCAGAACGGACAGGTCAAGTTCGCGAGCGATGCCTTTCATCGCCCGTGAGATGAGCGCAATTTCCTCCTGTCTGCTATTGGTCGAACCCGGTCCCTGCATTAGCTGAAGGTAGTCAATGATAACCAGTTCAATGTCATGGTTGGATTTCATCCGACGCATCCGGGCACGTAGCTGAGAACTGGTGACCGCATTGGAATCATCCACATAAAGTGGAGCGTTCTCAAACCGGCCGGCTGCGGTGGTAATATCCTTCATATCCTGTTCACTGATCATGCCTTTTTTCACTTTGTACGGAGGCACGCCGGATTCGCCAAGAAGCATGGTCATGGCGATCTGGTTGGAGGTCATTTCCAGGCTGAAAAAAGCGGTGGGAACATCTTCGTTGATGGCTGCGTGTCCGGCCAGTGTTCGAGCGAGGCTGGTCTTTCCCATGCTCGGACGGCCGGCCAGAACGATGAATGCCCCCTTGCGAAGTCCGCCAAGCTGTTCGTCGAGATCATTCAACCCGGTGGAAATGCCGGTGACCAGTCCATCGTTCTCCCGGCTTTCCTCGATTTTGTCGATGGTGTCTTTGAGTAGTTCTCCGACGGATAGGGTTTCCTGGTTCTGACTGTCTCCCGCGACGTTCAGGATTTCGGATTCCGCTTCGTCCAGAAGCGTTTCCGGATCGGCACTATCCTGCAGGGCTCTTTCGGAAAGCGTATTGCAGACGTGAACAAGTCGTCGCAATATCGCCTTACCATGGATCACCTGTGCGTATTCGAGACAGGCGGACGTCGTCGGTACCGCTTCGGCGAGTTCAATCACTTTATCCGGCCCCCCCACCTCTTCAAGTAGTTCTCGCTGCTCGAGTTCCTCGCACAACAGCACCTGATCAACGGATCGACTCTCGTCGTACAGTTCCACCATGGTTTCAAAAATAAGCTGGTGACCGCGGCGATAGAAATCCCCCGGTTGAATGACTTCCAGTACTTCACCGATCAATTCGTTATCGAGGATCAGGCTGCCGAGGACACAGACTTCCGCTTCTATATTATGGGGAGGCTGTTTTTCCAGGTTCTCCAGTGTGTGTTGATCGTTGGTGGCCACGGTTTTTTCTGACACATCAAATGCAAGGTGAACGGGAAAGGGACCGGGTCGGACCCTCATAAACCGATTTGAATTCGTTTATCTTCCGATCGGAACAGAAATGTATGCAAGCGGCAGGATACCGGTGTTCCCGGCGAAAAAAAACAGGCATGGATGAATACGTCGGTTCGACATGATCATTGCAACGATTTCCATTTAGATTAGGCAACATATCGAATCAGGGTATAGCTTGCAACCCAAATCATGAGTGTCGTATCGTAAAGGAATATTGTACGGTGAATGAACGTGCGAACGTTCGAACAGATGAATTTTTATCCTTCTGTGAGGCAGTCATGATTACATATCAACTCTGGTTCGACGGCGGGGCCCGGGGGAATCCCGGTCCCGCGGCTGCAGGGATCGTCCTGAAGGACCGGAATAACAGAACAATTGTGGAGCACGGAGAGTACCTTGGCAGGGCAACGAACAATCAGGCGGAATACACAGCCTTTCGTATCGGGCTCGAGGAGCTGTTTGCCTGTATCGATGAGAGCGATCCCGATCCATCGGAGCTCAAACTTGATGTTCGGACGGACAGCCAGTTGTTGCAGAAGCAGGTGGACGGCCAGTGGAAAACAAAAGATGAGCAGCTTTCAAGCATCCAGGATGAAATTTTCGAACTGCTTGAACAACTTGGAGACTGGGAAATTCAACACGTGCCCCGGGAGGAAAACGAGGAGGCGGACCGCATCGTGAACCGGACGCTGGACGAACAGGAATGAATGAAATTGACCGGGGCAGTGGATTTGAGGAGCAACGGAATGCGCCGGAAGCAAACCCCGCTTGACCTGTTTTCCCTGCGTTAAAATCCCAGCATGTTCAGTTGAGCCTGACCTTCCTCGGAGACCATGTCACGGTCCCACGGTGGATCATGGACAATCTCCACACTGGCCTCGTCAACGCTCTCTTCCTCCGCAAGTCGCATCTCGACATTTTTTGCGATCTGAGGTCCGAATCCACATCCGGGTGCGGTAAGCGTCATGTCGACGTCCACCTGTCTGCCCTGCACGTTCACCTCGTGAACAAGACCAAGGTCGTACAGGTTGACCGGGATTTCGGGGTCATAACAGTCTTTCAGTGCGGTCACGAGGGTCTCGTAGGCCACTTCGCTCTCCCCGTCGAACGTAAATTTCACCTGTTCATCTTCTATGGTTTCGGACCGGTTCGGCTCCGGCTGTGCGTCGTCTCCGGCGTCCTCCGTATTTTCCGAATCGTTCGCCACGGAATCGCCTCTGTCCTGCCTCGATCCCTCCCCATCTGAAGTCGCTTGTTTTTCTTCGGTGGTCTGTTCAGAAGACATGAACTTGTATTTTCAATTCATGAAGTGATCGTTTGTTTGAATTCAATATAATATCAATTCATCCGATTACATACAAGGTTTGCTGGTTTTGATTCCGCGGCGCAGGATGAACAGGTTGCCTGAAAGCATCCCGGTACCGCCAATCCGCACCTTAATAAACGGCGGGGTACTACAGAAGGCCCGCCTTGATGTATTACTGAGAGGATGTTACGGGAGGAGGTTTGACGGGGGTTTTAAAGTTTCGCTCGTCTGGCCATCGATAATTAAATACTTGTTATTCTTTCTTCTTGATCCTCGAGCATGTCATCAGAGACAGCGAAACAAGAACGAATCCTGGCTCCGCACCGGGATCAATTTCTGGAGTACCTCTCAAGTGGTCGCGTGTCCTCGTCGCAGACCATCCGTTCCTATCGATCCGACCTGAAGGATTTCGAAAATTTCCTTCAACGGGAAGAGGTTCAATCCGTAAAGGAGGTCGACGCGGAGGTGGTTCATCGATATTTTTCCGAACTGCAGGAAGAGGATTACAGGAACAGCTCGATCGGCCGAAAACTCGGCGCACTGCGTACGTTTTTCGACATGCTCGTTGAGGTGGACGAGCAACTCGATCAGAACCCCACCCGGAAAATGGATTATCCCCGGTTGACAGAACGTCTGCCCAATTACTTGACGGAAGAGGAGATGGAATCTTTACTTGACGCTCCGGACGTATCCACGTTAACCGGTCAACGAAACAGAGCGATCGTCGAAATCCTGTATTCGACCGGTTTACGGGCGATTGAATTGCACCTGTTGAACGTGGAGCATGTGGATCAGGTTGGAGGGACGGTTCGCGTGCAGGGGAAAGGGGACAAAGAGCGCGTAGTTCCGATTGGGAAAATAGCGATTGACGTCATGCAGTCATACCTTCGCACGTGGAAAAAAGAAGGTCGAATCCAGTCCGTGACCAGCGGTCCCCTGATCTACAACAAATTCGGAAATCGTCTCAGTACGCGCGGAATTCGTCGTGCGGTTTCCTCCGTGGCTGAAAAGGCGGGTCTGTCCGAAGAGGTGAGCCCCCATACGATACGGCATTCATTTGCAACACACATGTTGCAGAACGGGGCGGATCTTCGAACACTTCAGGAAATGCTCGGGCACGAGAACCTTCAGACCACGGAAATTTATACGCACATTGCGAACGGAAAATTAAAAGAATCGTACGATCAATCCAATCCGGTTACATGACGTTTCGTAAGTCCACAGATTGTTTCTCAAGTCAAACTCTCAGTGGACCGGAATTTCGAGGTATTACACACGACACACCCCTGGTTCAAAGACGCTTCATGATCTGTTTGAATTTCCCGTGTATTCTTTTATGATAGTTCCCGATTCGTTGTAAACGATTGCCTTACATGAAATGAAATGGATTTCACAGGAGTTCCATAATGAGCCTAAAAGCAGGATTAGCTGGTTCGGGGTTTGTCGCAGACATTCATGCGGATGCGTTAAGTCGTGTCGGTAGCACGGACGTGGAGCTGGCGGGGGTTTATTCGCCCACAAAGGAGAACCGGGATCAGTTCGCTGAGGAGAAGGGCATAGAGGCCTTTGGCAGTCTCGAGGCACTCATGGACAGCGTGGACGTCGTTCATGTATGTGCACCCACAGCGGAACATGAACGCATCGCAAAAGAAGTGCTGGACCGTGACATGTCCGTGATTGTTGAAAAGCCGCTGACCGGGTACCACGGAGAAGACCACGAAGATTTTAATGGGGATACGTTTCCCAAGCAGGATGCCCTGGACAAAGCAATCGGTAGCGTGGAGCGACTGATCGAAGCGGAACAAAAGAGCGAAGGACAGATTCTATACGCCGAGAATTGGGTGTACGCCCCGTCGATTCAGAAGGAAGTTGAAATTCTGCGAAAAAGTGAGGGTCAGATCATCTGGATGCACGGGGAGGAATCCCATTCGGGGTCTCATTCCGAGGATTACGCGTACTGGTCCCGGAGTGGAGGAGGGGTGATGATGATGAAAGGCGTTCATCCCCTGACCGCCGCGCTGTACCTGAAACGGG
>CAYXQY010000006.1:30070-46896 GCA_964466525.1 uncultured Planctomycetia bacterium | reverse complement strand
GGTCGTGGGTGCGGCGGGCGAGGGCGGGGTAGTCGTATGAACGAGCGCGGTCGTAGGCCTCATCGACGTACCGGTCATAGGGGTGTTTCTCCTTCAGGAAGTCGATGATTTCCTCGGCGGTTGCGGCGGGGGATTCGGCGGGGGTGAGGCGTCCGGTCGTGCCGTGTTCAATCAGGTCCGGCACGCCGCCCACGTCGGTCGCGACGATCGGCACGCGGCAGGCCATGACCTGAAGCAGGGTGCTGCAGAGTCCTTCGAACCGGGACGTGAGGACAAACAGGTCAAACGTTTTGATCAGGCCGATGATCTGTTCCTGGAATCCCGCGAGGACGACGTGGTCCTCAAGGTCGAGTTTTCGAATGAGCGATGCCAGTTCTTCTTTCAGCTCGCCTTTTCCGGCGATCAGAAACTGAGCCCGCGGGTCATGCTTCCGCACGCGGTCGGCGGCACGGATGAAGGTGTGCTGATCCTTCTGCTCGGTGAGTGCGCCCACGTTGCCGATGACCGGGCGTTCGGGATCGAGTCCGAGTTCCCGCAGCAGGCCCGGGTCCGGCTCCGTTTCATTGATTTTGTCCAGGTTCATCCCGCTCGGAATGACGGTGATGGACCCGGCGTCGAGGTCACAGTCAACAAGCGCCTGTTTGACGGTGGGGGAGATGGCGATGAAGCGGTCCACCGATTCGTACTTTTTGCGACTGAACCAGTTCTGGCCGACGTCCAGTTCGAGCCGTCTTGTCACCACGAGTGGAGGAAGGTCGCCCGGGACCGTCGAGCTCACCCAGCAGATTCCGTGCCCGCTGGAATCGTGGGCGTGAAGCAGGTCGATGCCCGCCTGTTTCACCGTCGATCGAAGGGTCCATGCCGCGGATACGTCCCATTCTCCGCGCAGGGGATGATGGTGCAGTTGGACGGGAACGTCGTCCGCGGAGAGCCGACGGGCCAGTTCGGATTCCGTCGGGGTGATCAGGTGATTCTCAACCGGGAAGGACTG
Source organism: uncultured Planctomycetia bacterium (assembly GCA_964466525.1). Classification (GTDB taxonomy): domain Bacteria; phylum Planctomycetota; class MHYJ01; order CAYXQY01; family CAYXQY01; genus CAYXQY01. The sequence goes on along the minus strand of CAYXQY010000006.1, from coordinate 45,905 downwards.
GAGGTGGTCGATCAGATGGTAGACCTGTGCCTGTCCGCCGCGCCACGTATGGGCGGTGTCGACGTGTAGGACCTTCATGTGTCTTCCACCTGTTCCGGTGGGGAAGCCGGCGTGCCGTCCGTACAGAGCTGTCGCAGCTTGGCGTATTTCATGAACACGTAGAAACTGGCCATGACCGCGTTGATAAATCCGGTTGATCCATCCAGGAACCCCCGCTTGAGCAGGTAGTCGCGCCCGAATTTCCACGTTGCGTGTGACCAGGCGGTCAAAAGGGTGGCTTTCTCGCCTTCATCCCGCTTTTCCTCGGCCATGATGCTCGTGTAGTTGTCCAGGTACGAAAGGTGGTCCGAGAGGTCTTCGTAAGGGTGGTGCAGCAGGTATCCGTTCAGGGATCTTGTTTCTTCCGCCGGGATCACACGGTCGTGGGGATCCTGCCCACCCCAGTACGTTTCCTGACGGTGGAACAGCCGGATTTTCCAGTCCGGTTGCCATCCACCATGGTACATCCAGCGGTCAAGGTACCAGGAAAGCCGGTTCATCTGGAAGACCGTGTGTGAGTCGGGTGTGGAGCCGTTAAATTTGTTACGGATGTCCGTCGCCAGTTCTTCGGACAGCCATTCGTCCGCGTCCAGGGAAAGCACCCAGTCGTGGTTTGCCTGATCGGTGGCGAACTGTTTTTGTTGCACGTGGCCCGGCCATTCATTGTACATCACCCGAGCGCCGTGATCCTCCGCGATTTCCACGGTGCGATCGTCGCTGCCGGAGTCCACGACGACGAGGTCATCGGCCCATGAGACACTGTCCAGACAGCGCCCGATGTGATCTTCTTCATTCAGGGTGATGACGCAAACGGACAGGGGGACGGGTTGTGCTGAGGAACGGTCAGGCATCCTGATCGGTCTGTTTCGTGTAACGATCCGGTGAATTGATCTGACGGAACCAAAGTATACAGGAAGTCCGGCTGATATCGTAAGCGGTCAAACATCCGCGGTGAAGTAGAGATGGCTTATCTGAAACGAAAACGTGGGGGTTTCCGTTCCCGGTGTGCCCCGAATTCTTGACCGGTTGTCATGTTTACGATCATATCGCGACGTTAACAGTCGGATCGCAATTTAAACTGCATGGAGCGTTCCCTGCGATCCATTCCCTCGCTCACGCTCGGGAATCCGGATTTATGGGATCTCTTTAACCCCCGGTTCCTCCGCCTGCGGCGTTCGTCACCGGCGGCTACGATTGTTTCGCACCCTCCGGGTGCTTCTTCTGGAAACGCCGGTCAACGTGGTTGATGGTGAACCGGTATACAGCGGCTGAGGTATCAAGAAAAACACACCTGTGGAACGGTTTTATGAATCGTAAGCTCGGGATGAAATCCCGTGATTGGAATGTCCCGTCACACCCAGAACCACTGGAACTGGAAGAGGTGAAATCAACTGCATCGTTTCCAATTGAATGGTTAAACGCGCAATGGGGCTTCGATGAATGAATGGACCGGTTGATACCGATTTAAGACGGTACTATGAGATGGATTTTTCGATGTCGTCCACCCTCTGATTGTAACCGGTCAAGAACTGGAAAAGGAAGGTTCCTCAAGTTAAAATCCCCAAATGGCTTTCAACTTCGTTTTCAGTTTTTGTGTTCAATCTGCAGGAGGACGTTCGTGCGGATTTTCGTGACCGGAGGAACGGGGTACATCGGTTCGCATACATGTGTGCGGCTGCTGGAGCGGGGGCATGAGGTGCATATTATCGATAACCTGTCACGCAGTGGGCGGCGGGTGCTCGACCAAATCGAGACGATCACCGGTCGGGCGCCTGCGTTTTCCGAGGTGGATTTGACGGATGCCGAGGCGGTTCAGCGTCAGCTTGAAGAGAACACCCCGGACGCGGTCATTCATTTTGCCGCCCTGGCCGAGGTCGGGGAATCCGTGCGGAATCCGCTCCTGTATTATCGCAACAACGTCACGGGAAGTGTGAATCTGTTTGACGCCTGCCGGACCTGCGGTGTGACCGACGTGGTATTCAGTTCGTCCTGTACGGTATACGGGGAACCGGACGTCGTTCCGGTGAAGGAGGATGCGGAACTTGAACCCGGGAATCCGTACGGGCGCACCAAATTGTGTGTGGAGAACCTTCTCAGCGACCTCCACCGGTCTTCGGAGGACTGGGACATCATGGTCCTGCGTTACTTCAATCCCGTGGCCGTGCATCCGAGCGGTTTGCTCGGGAACAATTCCGTGGATCCACCGATGAAATTGATGCCCAATCTGCTGGAAGTTGCTGCCGGTGAGCAGGAGGAATTTTCGATTTTCGGTGACGATTATCCGACGGAAGACGGCACGCCCGTGCGGGATTATATACATATCATGGACCTTGTGGACGGCCACCTGGCCGCCCTGGAGAAAATGGAGCAGGAGGACGGCTACCACGTCTACAACCTGGGTACCGGAACCGGTTATTCCGTTCTCGAGGTCATTGAAACGTTTCAGAACGTGACGGGACAGGAGGTTCCGTACCGGATTGAAGATCGACGTCCCGGCGATGCGGCCAGGGTGTACGCGGATCCATCGAAAGCCAACGACGAACTGAACTGGTCCGCAAAACGTAACCTTGCGGACATGTGTAAGGATGCCTGGAGGGGAAAGAAAAACCGGATCGGTGCTGATTGACCGGGTTCCGCTGCACCGGATTCAATGGGTTGTATCTTTCCACGTTTCTAAATCCCATTCGGTTCCTGATGGATCCGTCGGTTCGCGTACGGAATCTGAACGTAGAGGGGTAATCGAATACGGCAAAGAAATAACTACCTTCGGCACAGGCTTCTGTGATGTCTTCGACATTGAAACCGGGAAACCTCGGATGCTCGCAATTCATTTGAAAGCAGGAGTGGGCAGGCCCTCCAGCCTGTTTCTGTTATCCGCTGGAATGGTTCGGCTCGTCGAGGTCCCGCATTTTTCGATGATGGTGGAGTGGATCCATGTCAAAGAACGTGTACAGGTCCTCGGCGATTCGGTACAGGGACGGGACGACAAGCAGGGTCAGAACCGTGGAAAAAAGGATGCCCCAGATGATGGCCAGTGCCATGGGAATAAGGATGGTTTCCTGGCCGGACACCCCGATGGCGAGCGGCAACAGTCCGGCCATGGTCGTAATGGTGGTCAGGATCACGGGCCGAAATCGGAGCGTTCCCGCTTTGAGCAGGCCGTAACTGGCGCTGTTTCCGTTCAGCCGGGAATTGTTGACAAAGTTCACCAGGATCATGCTGTCGTTCACGACAACACCGGCGACCGCAACCGTTCCCATGAGGGCCATAAAGCCGAGGGGGAGGTTGGAGATGAGCATGCCCAGAATGATCCCGATCAGGGCAAATGGTATGGTGAACAGCACCACCAGCGAATGGCCGAGGTTTCGGAACAGGGTGCCCATGAGCAGAAAGATCAGCAGGACCGCGATGACACCGGCCCGGGAGAGGGACGTGACCATCGTGTCGATATCCTCCTGTCCGCCTTTGTACTTGACGTCCACCTCGGTGGATTCGGTTTCGTACGGCTTTAGTGTGTCTTTCAGCGGTGCAAGCACGTCCGGGATCGAGTTCCGGTTTTCGTCCACGTCGCCATACACCGTCACGGTGGGGCGGCCGTTGAAGCGTGTACGTGAGGCCGTTCCCCGTTCCCACCCGGTGTCCATGAGGTAGTCAAGGGGAATGGTGTTTCCACCGGGGGACCGGACGGTCAGCTGTCGGAGCAGGGCCGGTTTGAACTGATGATCCCGGCTCCCGCGGACCACGACGTCCAGCTGGTCCTCGCCGCGACGGATCTCGAGTGCTTCGTTCCCCCTGTACAACCCGCGGACGGACCGGGCGATCTGACGGGTGTCAATGCCATAATAGGCGGCCCGTGAGCGGTCCGGTTGCACCAGGTACCGCCATTTTCCGGGTTCGTAGTTGGTGGTTACATTCATCGTGCCGGGTTGTTTCCGGAGGATGCGCACAGATTTCTGCGCGATCTTCCGTGCGGTTTCCAGATTCGGTCCGGAGATTTCCACATGAATGTCCCGGCCCTGCGGAGGACCGCCTTTCATTCCTTTAAATCGAAGGCGTCGGAGTCCGTCCGTGTCCGTGATGGCGGCCCGAAGTTTCCTGAATATGGTCTCGCTGTCGAATTTGCGCGAGAAGGAGGGGGTAAAATCGACGGTCATGCTGGCAATGTTGTGCCGTGTGCGAAAGAACCCGCCGCGGCTGGACGAGCGTCCGCTCACGGAGATGACCGAGTCGATGGCGCCCTCCGGCAGGTTGGATCGGAGCTGGCGTTCCAGGTCCGCCACCTTCCGGTCGGTTTGCTCCAGACCGGAGGCCCCCTCAGCGTGAACATTTATGCGTGCGTAGTCCAGGTACTGGTTGTTGAAAAACACGATGCTCATATAGGTGAACCCGAAATAAATCGTTCCGGCGGCGATCAGGAGGAAGGCCGGCCCGACGATATATCGCAACCGGAGACACTGTTTGAGGATGTAGCGGTACACAATGCGGGCCCCGTTGAGGATGGGGTGTTTCACGGTTTCCTCGGGGGGGTTCACCCAATCCGCTACGTGAGATGGAAGGACCAGAAAGGCTTCGACCAGGGAGCCGAGAAAAGCAAAAATCGCGATGAGCGGAATCCATTGAGTGAATTTCCCGATGCGACCCTCGATCATCAGAAGCGGTAGAAACGCGGCGATGTTCGTGGCAACGGCAAGGACCACCGGCCAGAAAACCTCCGCCGTTCCTTCGATGGCGGCGCGCACCGGTGTCAGGCCGTTTTCAATGTATCGAAAGCAGTTCTCGGAAATGATGATGGCATCGTCGACAATGACCCCCAGCACCACGATAAACGAGAAAAGGGTAATCATGTTAATCGTGGCTCCGAACCACGCGCCGGCAACCATGGCGAAGGCAAGTGAAACCGGAATGCCCAGGGCGGTCATCAGGGCAACGCGCCAGTGCAGCAGCAGCAACAGCCCCACGAGAACAAGCGCCAGCCCCCAGAGGAGGCTTTCGTTCATGGTGTTGATCCGACGCCGGATGTATTTGCTGCTGTCGTTGTGCAGGGACAGAGAAACTTGCGAGGGGAGAGTCTGTTCCCACTGCGGTAACCGTTCCCGGATCGTGTCCACGATCTGTATGGCGTCGCCGTCGGTCGACTTTTTCACGATTGCAAGTGCAGATCGGGTTCCATTTACGCGGGCGAGGAACGTGTGGTCCTCAAACCCGTATGAGATATCGGTCATCACGTCTTCAAGCCGCACCATGGACCCGCCGGGGTTTCGTTTCAGCACCAGTTTCTCCATTTCCTGTGTGTTCCGAAGTTCACCATGGATCACAATCAGGCCCTCGCCGTTTTCTGTCCGAACTTCTCCGCCGGGGAGGTCCTGACTGGCCGAGCGAAGGGTCCGTTCGACGTCCGAAAGGTCCAGTCCGTACGCGTCCAGCCGCCGTGTATCCACGAACACGTGGACTTCACGTTCCGGGACGCCGAGGGTATCAATGGAGTTAACCCCCTCCAGACGCTGGATGCGCGTTTCGAGCTGTTCCATAGCCGATTTGAACGCTTCCTGGTCGACGGTACCGCTTGCGGCGATCGAAACGACGGGGATGGTGTATTCCTGTTCCTGAACGATGGGATCCTCGGCCTCTTCGGGAAGCTCCTTGTCCGCAAGGTCGACCTGCTGCTGAAGTTTGCGAACTTTGTCCCCGACGTCGCGTACCCGGTCCAGGAACTCGACGATAATGACCGATCGTCCCTGAACCGAGACGGAAAAGAACTGATCGATGCCTTCGACGGATTCGATATGGTCCTCGATGGGGACCGTGACCGTTTTCTCCACGTCTTCGGGGGACGCTCCGGGATAGGGCGTTTGAATGATGGCAATTTTCAGGGGGATTTCGGGCATCACCTCCTGATTGAGTGTTCCGTAACAGAATGCTCCGCCCAGGAGAATCAGGACCACCAGGACGTTCACCAGAATCGGTTGGGAGACGGAGAAACGCGGGATGCTTTTCATTTCTGATTGCGGGCCTGCGAGTCAGTCCGAATTCCTTTCGAGGTGAACCCGACAGATCATGCCCGGTTTCAGGCGTGTCGTTTCCGAATTGGTCAGTGAAAGTTCTACCCTGAACTGGTGCCGGTCCGAATCCGTTGCCGGTGAGATACTGTATACCCGTCCCCGGAAAGCCGTCTCTCGATTCGGGTAGGCGTCCACCGAAAAGGAAAAACGGTCCCGGTTCCGGATGACGGGCTCGAGCCGTTCCGTGACGTAAAACACCACCTTCACGCGTGAGATCTCCATGAACGTAAAAATAGGCTGGCCCGGGCTCACCCATTCTCCGACTTCCGTATGTACGGATCGGACGACGCCCGGAAAGGGGGCATGGATGTAATGGTCCCGGGCCTTTTCCGCGAGGCGACGCCGGCGTGCCCGGAGTCGTTTTAGCTCACTCTCCGTCACATTTACCTTCAGCACGGCCTCGTCCAGGTCCTGTTGTGAGTAGACCGTTCCCCGTCCGCCTTCTTCAATGGCCTGTCGAATTCGCTGCTCCGTACGTTCTGCGTCCTGCAGCTGGAGACGCGTTTTCTGGATCCGCGCGTTAACCTCCCGCAACCGGTTCTTGATTTTCCGGGTCTCCAGCCGGGCGAGCACCTGATCGTCGGGAAACGGAGGAAGGTGGAGAACCGCTTTTTGCTGAAGGTCTTCGGTGCTTGCGGCACCGTTCAGCTCGACAACCGAATGGTTTGTCGGATCTTTCGGCACGAGTTCCGCCGGGATCTTCTGTCCGGCACGAACGTTCAGCGAACGGATGGTTCCACTCACCGGGGCACTGACCGTCGTTTCCCGAAACGGTCTCACGTGACCGATCAGGAGGTCCGGAACGGCAGCTTGATCGTCGGTGGATTCGGGCGGTGTTTGTTCATCCCCCGAAAACTGAAACGTTTTTTTCCGCATCCTGTCCGTATCGTTCTTCTGCAGGATATAACGGAGTGTAAATCCGCCGATCGCGGTCATGACGGTCAGGAGGAGGCCGACCGCTATGGTCTTTCGCCATCTATACATGATCAGGTTCGAGACTTAAGAGGAATGAACGGGTCGGAAGGAAATGAGTGAAAGGGGCGGAAGCGTTCAGCGGGCGCGTATATCTTCCGGGACGGATCAGGATCGTAGAAGAATTATAAGAGTTGATCGCCTGAATCGCACATTCCAAACACGGGCATATGCCGGAGCGTTCGACTCAGATGAGGGTGGTGCCTTCTTTCACAAGATCTCGATGGTCGTGATGTTCTCCGTCGTAGGAGAGCAGAACTCGGTCTTCGTCGACCGCGGTTTCAATGTGGACCGGGCGGGTCCAGATCCGGTGGAGATGTTCCAGGACCCGTCGGGCTTCGGACAGGTCAAGGGAGACCCCGCCGCGGGCGTCGTGTACAAGCATCAGTTCCTTTCGGTTCTGGTAGTTTCCGTCCACCACCCTGATGATCGGTTCGCCACGGTTGGTCAGCTGAAACAGGAGCTTTTCTCGAATGGCCTCGAACTCCCGGCTTTCGATTTCCCGGCGACCGGTCTGTTCGTTTTGTTCGTACGTGAACAGCTGATGCTTTTGACAGAATTCTTCGGTGAGGAATTCGTCGATGAACGTCAGGTCGTTATAGATGCGCCGAACCTCGAAGATTTTTTCGTTTCCCCTGTTGAGGCCCGTGTCCCAATTTTCTTTTTTTCGGCGGTCTTCGCACCGTTCGTACTCTCGCCCGAAACGGCCGGTATCCCATCGCTCTTTGATGTCCCGAAACAGTTCGACGCCGAGTTTGTACGGGTTCAGTTGCTGCGGGCGCGAAGAGGTCGTGGAGGAATGACGATCGGCGTATTCGATGATTTCGTCGTCCCCGGCGATGTGCTCCGTCATGAGTTTTGAATGCCAGTAGGTTGCCCATCCCTCGTTCATGATCTTTGTCATGTGCTGTGGGGCGTAGTAGTACGCTTCGTCCCAGATGATGGAAAGGATGTCACGCTGCCAATCCTCAAGGGGAGCGTGACGCATGAGAAACAGGAGGACGTCCTTCCGTGGTTCCTCCGGGATGTTTCTGTGTGGAGCGCCGGCTTCCGTATTCTTCCGGTTTGAAGGGTCGGTCTCCTCGTCGGTCGGGTTCAGGAAGGATTCCATGTACGCTTTGCCGTCGATATGGTTCGTCTGTTCCTCGTCTTCCGGTGCCGACTCGTCCGGGTCAAGGGAGATGAGCCCCCGGCGTTGTTTGAACAGTTTCTGGTGATCAATCAGGTTGTCAATGGAAAGACAGGCGTCGATAAACGTTTCCACGGTCTCCCGTCCCTGCTCATCCGCGTGCCGTTCGATGCGGTCCGCGTGGTTGGACATTTCGTTCATCATGTTTCGGGACGTGCCCTCGAACCACATGTTGTTCTTGAAGAAGTCCGAGTGAGCATAGACGTGTGCGATGACCATCTTTTGATCGGTCAGGGAATTCGTGTTCAGCAGGTACGCATAGCAGGGATCGTTGTTGATGACGAGTTCGAAAATTTTTCCCAGGCCGTATGCGTGCGTCTTTTTCAGACGCTCGTATTCCGCGCCGAAACGCCAGTGGGCGTATCGTCGTGGAAATCCCTGATAGGCGGCGGCGGCGTTAATCTCCGTGTAATCCGCCAGTTCGAACACGGTTCTGAACGGATCCAGTCCCTCCTCAAGTGCGATGTTCCGGATCCGTTTTTGCCAGTGTTGAATCTTCTGTTTATCGACCATCAGTTGCCCTGTCCGAGAAAGGCCTTGATCGAATGGATGATGTCGGAACGGTTTTCCATGGACGTGGTAATCAGGGTGTTTTCATCGGCCATTTGATCGTCAAGATCTCGTTTGAACTGACCGCTTCCGTAAGCGCTGCGGACCTGTCCGTAGGAGAACTGGTTGCTGGCCGGAAGCAGATCATTTCGAAGGAGGTCCATGCAACGTTTCGTGTCTTCGTTTCCCCAGTTGTCGCCGTCGGAGAAGTGAAACGGGTAAATATTCCATTCAAGCGGGTCGTAATCCCGCTCGATGATGTCACGGCAGAGGGAGTAGGCGGAGGAGATTTTCGTTCCTCCACTTTCTTTGACGTGGAAAAATGTGTCACGATCCACTTCTTCCGCCTCGGCGTCGTGAATGACGTAACGGATGTCGAGCCGGTTGTACTGAGAACGCAGCCAGACGTCGATCCAGAAGGCCTCGTTTCGAACAATTTCCTTCTGTTTGTCCCCCATGGATCCGGATACGTCCATCATGTAGATAATCAGTGCGTTCGTTTCGGGAACCCGCTCGGTCTCACGGGCCCTGTAACGCATGTCGTCCCGGATCGGCACGACGGGTGGGGGGTCCTCGGCGTCCGGATCGTACGCCCCGCTGGCGATCATGCGTTTCAGGGCTTCTTTGTAAGACCGCCGGAAGTGGTGCAGTGAATCCGGGCCGGTGGAGGAAATCGACGTATATTTTGACTGTTCGGTTTCGACCTGTCTGTGTCCCTTTGGTTCGATGTTCGGGAGTTCCAGTTTGTCCCCCATGATTTCGGCCAGCTCGTCAAAGGACACGTCGACCTCGACCTCGTGATCTCCGGGTTGCTGGCCGGCCTCGCCCGGGATCTCCCCGTCTCCCGCCCCGGTGTCCACCGGGTCGCCTTCCTCGCCCTCCCCCTGTCCGACGCCGCCGGTTTCCCCGTCGTCGAACGTAAAGCGCGGAATGTTGATGTCCGGTACGGGGACGGTGACCTGTTCGTCCCCCTGTTTGCCGACGAACTCTCCTTTTTCGATGTAGTCCTCAAGGTCCTCTCGAATTTTCCCCCTGACAATATCCCGGAACCGCTGGTGATCTCGCTGGATCCGATGAACCATGATAAACCTCGTAAATTGAAGGAAACCCGATCTGAAATCGCCGGTTCGTAAGAACCGACGGTGGACGGTCGTCGACCAACATGCTCTTCCGGAGCGTTTGCGGAGGGAGGGGATCTCGCCTATTCGTCTTCCTCCCGTGAAAAAATGCTGGATACGTAGGAGAGCACGTCGTTTGCGCACACGTCGCAATAGCCGTAGGAGTTGATCAGGCGGCTCTTGACAATGTCAATTTTCTCCTGTGTTTCCTGGTCGACCACATCCGTGACCAGCCGGCTCAGGTTGATGCTGTCTTTCTGATCCTCGAACAGTTTCAGTTCGAGCGCTTTCTGCAACCGTTCGTTGGTGCGATAGTCGAAATCTTTCCCTTCCACGGCTTTCGCACCGATGTAATTCATGATTTCACGCCGGAAGTCCTCTTTTCGACTTTCCGGGATGTCGACCTTTTCCTCAATGCTACGCATCATGCGTTCGTCGGGTTCCTCCTCCTCGCCCGTGTATCTGTTTTGCACTTTTTCGTCGCGGGTATACGCTTTGACGTTGTCGATGTATTTGCCAAACAGCCGGTTCACCGCCTCCTCGTCGGCGGTGATGGCCCGCTGAACCTCGTTTTTCACGATGTCCTCGTATTCGTCTTTCACCACGGCCAGGAGTTCGCGATATCGTTCCTTTTCGTCGTCGGAGGTTATGAGGGCATGCTGATCGAGTCCGGCGTCGAGTTCGTTCATCACTTTGAACGGATTCACACAGCCGTCCTCCCCGGCCGTCACGAGTGCGTTGGAGATTCGGTTCTGGATGTACCGTGGTGAGATGCCCTCCATGCCTTCGTGCTCCGCTTCATCCCGGAGCTCCTTGACGCTGTCACCGGTGAAGCCGGGCACGGATTTTCCGTTGTACAGTTTCAATTTCTGCATCAGGGTCAGGTTTGCGTTCTTCGGTTCCTCGAGGCGGGAGAGGACGGCCCACATACTGCAAACTTCGATGGTGTGGGGGGCAATGTGTTTGTCCTTGATTTTCTTGTTGTTGTAGTCTCGCTCGTAGATCTGGATTTCCCGGTCCAGTTCGAGGTTGTACGGGATGTCGATTTTGACCGTCCGGTCCCGGAACGCTTCCATGAGGTCATTGTTCTGCAGGCGCCGGTACTCCGGCTCGTTGGTGTGGCCGATGATGACTTCGTCAATGTCCGTCTGGGCGAACTTTTTCGGCTTGATGTTGTGTTCCTGCGTGGCGCCGAGCAGGTCGTACAGGAACGCGACGTCCAGCTTCAGCACTTCGATAAACTCAATAAGTCCGCGGTTGGCGACGTTCAATTCGCCGTCGAAGTTAAAAACGCGCGGATCGGAATCCGATCCGTATTTTGCAATTTTCCGATAGTTGATGTCTCCGGTCAGTTCCGTTGAGTCCTGATTTTTTTCGTCTTTGGGTTGAAATGTGGCGATACCGGATCGATCTTTCTCACTGATCAGGAACCGTTTTACTTTGACGTCCTCCACGACCTTCTGCCAGTCCCCGTCGTATCGCTGCATGGCCCGGTTGTAGTAGAACCGGCATTCCGGGCAGGGGTCCCCTTCCACGTTGAGGTCATAGCTACGGTCGTGGCACTGGTTCAGGTCGTCAAGGACGTCTTCCCGCACGGGTTCCGGAATCAGTTTCAGCGGATCTTCGTGCATGGGGCAGGTCTTCCAGCCGGTGGGATCGTCGTCGGTTTTCCAGGCATACGTGTAAAGGGCCCCTTCGTTCGTTCGGGAATACTTCTCCAGTCCTCGTTTAAGAAGGGTCAGGATGGTGGATTTCGCACTTCCAACCGGCCCGTGCAGGAGGAGGAGGCGCCGTTCGGTCCCGTATTCGTGGGCCCCGGCTTTCAGGGCGTTCACGAAATGCATGAGGCTTTTTTCCAGTCCGTATATTGCGTTTTTTCCGTCGTTGATGGGGTCCGAGAAAAACGGATATCGGACGATCTGTTCATCGTTGCGGTCGACTTCCTCGACGCCGTAGGAACGAATCATATCGTACAGCCGCTGAAACGACGTCCGGGCAATCAGCGGGTTGTCCTCGAGGAGGTCGAGGTACTCGTCGAAGGAACCTTCCCAGTGAAGTTGCTGGAAGGCCTCCGGGTCCACAGCCTGGTTCACGATGTCGTCGACCCGGTCTTTCAATCGATTTGAGTTGTTGTTTTTGGTGGTTTCCTGTTTCTCCTGCAGGTTCTGGTCGGTTTCGTTGTCCATTCGACATTCACCTCGATGTTTTCAGGTGAAAAAACCGGGCGGGGCGGTTGTTCGGGATGTTACATTACGATCCGACAGGAGGTACGTCCGGGAACGGAACGGGCGGATCGTGTTTCGCGTTTGAACGTACAGCAGCGAACCGTCGACGAACATGTATTATACGGCATGAGCAGCGGGCGTCAAAGGAGTCCGGAGAAGAGGGACGGAGTTGAATGAGAACGAAACTGATTCCGGGGCCAGAGTGTGACTACATTTGATCAGAAACAGCACCATCTCTGTTGCCGGTTGCGCCGGCCTCTTACCGGTTATTTCGTTCCGTCTGGATCAGGAGGAGGAATCGTCCGGGTCAACTGGTTGATCCCGGTAAAGGGAGCCTCCTTCCTCCGCCAGCAAATCCTGGAAGGTCTGCCAGCGCGTCCGGATATGTTTTCGCACGGGTTCCTGCTCGGACAAATGATTTTTGAGAAAGGCTCGTGTGGTGGGATCGGATGGATACCCGCTGCCAAGGTCTCCGAACCGTTCCTGCAGCTGTTCGATTCGGCGATCACGGGTCGTTTTGGCAATGATGGACGCGGCGGAGACAATGGGATAGGTGTCGTCGGCACCGGGTTCGGCGAGAACGTCAGGTTTGTTCTTGAGCTCAAGTCGATTCGTAAGCCGGTTGAGGTATTCGTCGATTGCCGACGGGTGTCCAGGGGCGTCGAGAAGGACCCTGTCGGGCTGTGCCCTGTTGATAAGCCGGGAGGTGGCTGAAAGGGAGAGCTCGGTCAGGGAGGTACTGTTGATTTTACGAGCCGGGATGACTTCCACGTAGAGTTCTACGTTCCGCTGTTCCAGGTCCAAACGCCTGTTCTCCCGGGTGGAAGCGGAAAGTGATTTTGAATCCGAGAATTCTCCGTCTATTAGTTCGTTGAGCTCCGCGTCCGTGCATCGAACCGCTCCAAAGACCATGGGTCCGATCACCGGACCACGTCCCGCCTCATCTATTCCGAGATGCAGTGTCACGGTGCGGAAGGGAATGTGTAAGAGTGGTTCGAGAAACAGGTTTGGACGTGTTCGTTCGGATTTCGGGACGAGGGGAAATCAGAAACGAAACGGTTCATATGGCTACGGGAGGAGGTGCTCGGGTTGATCATCCAGGCGGGGTGCATAAGCGGGAGGTTACGTTGATCAGGGTAATTCCCGGTTTGAATCGAGGGACAGGACCTGGCCGGTCACTTTGTTTGTCCGCCGGGTCAGGTAATGGACGGCCTCCGCGACGTCCTCCGGCTTGAGCCGTCGCCTGTACGGATCGCTGGTCTGGCCGCGAGTGCGAACCGTTGTGCCGCTGGCACTTTCAACGAGATGTCCGGGCAGCACGGCATTCAGAGAGATTTCCGGGTAAATCTGGTTGGCGAGGGAATTGATCAGTCCATGGAGTGCCCCTTTTGTCGCGGACGTAAGGAGCTCGTTATCCGAATCCTTCTCCGGGCTGCGTCCGGGCAAAATCAGGATGATTCGACGGTTCCGGCTGCCTTTCATATGAGGTACGAGTTCCTGAATCGCGTAAAAGGGGCCGAGCAGGTTGTTGTGCAGGATCTTCGACCAGTCGTTCGGCTCGATATCGGGAAGGGTTTGACGGGTATGATCGTTTGCGTTGATCACGAGCAGTTCGACCGAACCATACTGGGCGGCTATGTTTCCGACGCCGGTGATGATCGAACTTCGATCGTCCAGTGAAACGTCAATTCGTTCGATGTGTTTTGCGACCTCCGGTTCTTCTTTCTCCCTGAGTTCGGCGAGTTGTTCTTCGTTCACACCCCCCAAACACTTGTAATCATCCCGGGCGAGCAGTCGACAGACGGCGGCGCCTACTCCTTTATTGGATGTGCTCTCAAGAACGACGGCGGTTCGTTTCGGCATCGCTGACGGACCTCAATCGGAATAAATGTGAAGTCTACGAGGGCCGAACCCTATCAGGACGGAAACGGTTCATGGAAGATGGTTGAAGAAGAGGGCGGAAGAAATTCATCAGCTGTTCTCTCTGGTACGCCCATTATTTATCGCGTCCGAATGTGCCTGCTGATTGATTTCGGCAGGCAGTATGATAAGCACCTCCAGGTCCGCGTCGGATTGGTTGCGAATCTGGTATTTTTCTTCCTCCCGAATCAGCATGACGTCCCCCTCTTCCAGTTCGCGGGTGCTCGAGCTCTGGACGAGCTTCCCATCTCCTTTTCGAATAAACATCTGGTGGGAATAGGCGTACTGGTTCTTCGGGGTTCGTCCACCGGGTTCTACCCGAAGCAGATTCATGTGATAGTCGCCCGCTCCATCTTCCTCACTGATCAGGGGACGTATGTACGCCCCTTTGGCTTCTCCTTTCTGTAGACGATACGGGACCACATCCTTGTAGCTTTTCACCATCATTCTTCGAACGGCGCCCAACGAAAGACACGATTGCTCGAAAGGCCATCAAACGGGAAAGAGAAACTCCCCTCATCTCAGTAGCTGAATATCATACCGTAATCGTGAGGTAGGGTCAAGCGATTCCGGCCCGTCAAGCGAGTGATGAATCGGTAGGGGGTTCCATCGAAGGGGAGGTGTAAAGGAAGTGCCGCGGGATAAGATGTTCCGGACTGCGTGTCGGATGGACGAGGTTTTCCGCCGGAGTTTCCCGTAGTCGGCCGGTGTGTGGTACGGGGGTTTAGCTGACGTGTGACAGTTCAACAAGTTCGTACTGAGGAGCCGCTTTGTAGGCGGGTTCGTCCGTGGATGAGCCGCACTCGCTTTTCAAAGCTCGAACCGGTTTGGCCAGTTGCACAATGCCTTCATACGTGCCGGATTCGTCGTCGTTCCGGTAGTGAATGGATACGTGAAACCGATCTTCAGCATCCTCCACCTCCGACAGGGAGGCCGTTTTTCTGAACGTGATCCAGGACCAGCCTTCCTGTTCGAAAGCCGCTTTCTCCACGATCTGTGCGGGCGGGGAAAGGGCCGCCCACCCCCGGTACTGCCCCGAAAGGTGGTTGAAATCACCGGTTTGATTGACGAAATGATCCAGCTGATTGATTTCCATTCGCCCCCAGTACCGTCCGTCGGGCAGCGAAATCAGATTCGGACAGTATCGATGCCCGCCCACGTGGCTGACCTGCCACGTACGCATCTCAGCCGTGTCAAAATGGGTACGAAGCGCCTGGTGAATCGGGGGCCCGAAATGTCCACAGCAGGGATCCCGTTCCATGTGTGTGCAGACCATGATCTCATGTTGGGGGGGGTTGTTTTCACGAAAGGAGGAGAGTTCATCCAACCGATCCGGTTCGACGAGAAGGATACGAGCCGCTTTTTTCAGTTTGTCGTTTGGTATGAGATACCTGCGCGACCGATAGGTAGCGAACGGCTCGTCGGGTCGATGATAATCCAGGAATCGAACGTGGTCCTCCCGACTGTACTCAGGATCGGGGGCGATGGGCAGGAATTTTCCCTCGAAGGTGTTGTTGTCACATGCTTTTCGGTATGCGTTCCTGACCGGTTGCGGCAGGTGCTCGGTTTCAAGGGCGCTTTCATTCCATGGTTTGTCCAGTTCCATAAACAGAAACCGCCGCACGTCCCGTGCGGATCCGATGATCTTTTCGTCTTCCTGACGCGAAACAATTGAGCAGAGCAAAGGCCGGTTCTTTTGCTCGGTCATGATTGATGCCGTAATGGGAAAAATAGAGAAAACTGGTGATTTTCGGTTGAACTCCG
>CAYXQY010000006.1:0-30060 GCA_964466525.1 uncultured Planctomycetia bacterium | reverse complement strand
AGAACAGATCGTCTTCGTTGGATTCCGTCGTTCCATTCCCGGCGATCGGATCAAAACGACACGTGAACGAACTCGTCCCAGCGAAGAAGGTCGCTTTGATCCCCCTGAATGATGTACTGGTAGTCCGTGGCGGCGTGTGGAATACCGAGTGTCTCCCGAAACATGTTGAATTCGTTGGCGACCCGTTCCGCCTTCCGTTCCTGAGATTCCTCCTCTTTGTTCATGCTCTCGTGACGGGCGATCTGGAGCATGTTCTTGACGTCGTTCAGCGTATTGGGCGACTCCAGTAGTTCGCTGTACAGGTCGGGGTTTCCGGATAGTTTCTCCTCGTCGTGTTCGTCAATCGTACCGTCGTAGTACGTGAGGTCGTTGACGAATTGATCCGATTTCTCACCCCCGCGGAAAAAGGAGTATCCCCATGCCCGTTCCGGATCCGCCCAGAGAAACACTGTCCAGTCGTCGGTTAATTCGGACAGGTCCTCAGCGATCTCGTCCCCTTCGATGAACTCCTCCGGGAAGATACTTACCCAGCCGTTGATCGAAGGCGAAAGCAGCATTCGGGACTGATCCGAATGGGAATGAGCCGTCATCCTCGCGTTTCGCAACGTTGCTACATTGAGTTCTTCCTCGATGGATTCCGGTTCGCCACGGAGTTTGAAGAGGTGTTCAAGGATGTCTTCACGGGCGTCGTGCCGGGCTTGAATGTTGGCGTAAAACCGGGACATGGGGAAGATACAGGTGAAGGGAATCGGGTGACAGACGGAAGACGTCTCCGGGAAATAGGAGTTTGCCGGGGCGGGGTCGTTTATTCGTCCCCGTTTTCTTCATCCGTCCCGTATTCTTCTTCCATGTCCTTGTCCAGGACGTTGAGGAACCGTTCGTCTCCGTCAGTTCGCCGGATCGGGACGAGTATGTCTTCGATGTGGTTTTCCTCCTCCACCTGCTCGTCGTGAAACCACTGGAGCAGCGTGTTGGCGGCGTTGTCGTTGTTTCGGTTCAGGATTTCCTGTAGCTCATGGAAGTTCTCCGTGTTCTGCTGTTCCGCTTCCAGTGCTCGTTCAAACACCGCCTGTACGGAATCGTATTCGGCTTTGGGCGCATCGATGGCCGGAATTTCGATGTCCTTGCCGACCTCGTCGAGAAAATGATAAATTTTCATCGCGTGCTCGCGCTCTTCGGCGGACTGGTCCTCAACAAATGCGGCGAAGCCATTCCAGTTTTCTCTTCGAAAGAAAGCGCCCATTCCGAGGTAAAGGGCAGAGGCCTCAAGTTCCGTTTTGAATTGTTCGTTCAGTGCGTCGGCAAGTTCATCACTGATCATGGGACTCGTAAGAAAAGATGTGAGATGATCCGGAGACGGAAATGATTGTTAAGTTACGAGAACTCCGGCAGAACAAAATTCATGCCGAAGAAGGTATGGTAAGATTGTACGTTCTGAGCGTGGTCGCAATCAAGCTGACGTTTTGCTGAAATTTATGCGAATTGCTCGGAAAAGAAACACGAGCGAAATTCCTGGGAAGCATGGACGCGAAGTCCGGGACGAGGTTAATTCGTATCAGCGGTCGGATTCAGCAATTCCTCCTCAGCCTCTGACGGCACCCAGTCCCCCCCTCGTACATTTTGTTCCACCTGTTCTTTCGTTTTCATCCCGGCCAGCGCGGTGGTAATACCGGGTTGCCGGTGCGTCCAGTTCAGGGCAACCGCGGAGGCGGGCTGGCTCACTTCCTCGGACACCTCGAGAACACGCTCGACGGTTTCCTGATATTCCGGGAAGCGCTCCGGGTCGAAAAGGGGGTCCCCACGTCGGTTGTCCAGTTCCGGGTACTCCGGGCATTCCTCGTGCTTCCCGGTAAGTATCCCTTTTCCGAGCGAGGTGCAGCTGAGCACGGAGATGTTCTTTTCCTGGCAGAACGTAAGCTCATCCTGAAAAAGGTCGGTCTGGAGCATGTTAAAACGTAGCTGCACGGTATCCAGTGGCAGGGCGTCCTGAACGGGTCCAAGCAAGCGGAGGGGAAAGTGACATACCCCGATGGACCGAACCGGACCGTCCGACACCAGTTCGTCCAGTTTTTTCAGGGTCGCGTCCGAAAGGCCGTCTTCCGGAGGCCAGTGTATTTGAAAGATGTCAATCGTGTCAGTCCGGAGTCGTTCGCGCGACCCGTCAAGGTCTTCCTGCAACGCCTCGGGTCGGGTGTCGCAATAGAAGGAACCGTCCGTCTGAATGCGCAATCCTGCTTTAGTGGCTATTACCATCTCGTCGCGCCGATCCTGTGCAACACTGCCCAGCAGCGTTTCCGAGCGTCCGCGTCCGTATACCGGAGCGGTGTCGAACAGGTTGACCCCGTGATCCAGGGCGTGATGCATCGCCGCCAGGGCTTCGTCAGCATCCGTTTCCCCCCACTTGATCCCCCCGACGGACCAGGTACCGTACCCGATTGCGGACACCCGAATCTCTTCGCGTCCAAGACGTCGGTATGCCATGTCCGGGGCTTCTTCGAATTCGTCGAGGTCCGCAATGGTTTGCATCGGAACACGGGATAATGGAGTAAAAAACTTTATCGCTTTATCTGAGTGATCCGCTTCTCACCTTCGTCCCCGGCGTGACGCCAGGTTCCTTTTTACTCAGGATAACGCTCCAGAATCTCACTGATATCGATTTGATAGATCTGCCGTTTCCCACCGCGATGGGCCGAGTCGAAAAAGATTGATGTACCCCCAACGTGAGCCGCCGCGCGGGGATGCAGGTCGCATCGCCAGGGACCGTCGAATGCTTCAGGTAAATGAAATTGCCCAAGCGGGATGAATCTCTTCGTAGGGATATGATAGAGAAACAGGAGTTGTTCGCGGTTTTCCCCTTTCGGATACGTGTCCGATACCAACCAGTCTTTCTGGTTTGGCAGATAACTCGCGTGACCATCCGGTGCCTTTGTTAATAGTTGTTGAGTTCCGTCCGGGACATCCTCGTACAACCGGTACGCCGTGCCACTGGTCAGCAGCAGGTGGCGCGGATCACGCCAGTCCCAGTGCGAGCCGCCTTTTTTGATGAGTCGTACCTGCTTCCCCGAGCCACTGGCTGTGTAAACGCGCGTGTCCCAGTTGTAGTTTTCAGAGTAATGCCGGAGAAAAAATGAAAATCGCTCGCCGGTCGGATTCCACATCAGGTTGTTAAAATACAGCCGGCGCGGTACCGGGCGATCACCGTACCGGAATTTTGCCATCCGGGCTAACGACAGAATTAGTTCGCGATCGCCGCTGTTCAGGTTTATCCTGTAAACACCGGTGTTTTTCGGTGCTTTTCGATCCACATGCTCCCGTTTGATTCCCGGGTAGCCGTACCCGGGTCGAAGTGCGCGCAACCGGGCAAAGTCCAGGCTCAGCGCTTTCTTTCCGTCAGGGCTTACGTGAAATACCGCGTTGGAGATGGTGCGTTTCTGGCCGGTTTCCACGTTGTAAAAACGGCAGAGCAGTTCGTCGTCCCGTCGATCATTCCACATCACCTGATTCGGGTGGTCCGGACGCCATTGCAACCGACAGCCCTGCTGCCAGTTCCAGGCCCGTGACGTGCCGAGTTTCGTCCACTCACCCGTTTTCAGATCGACCATCCCCACCGTAATGGAATCATCCGGTCGCGGTTGCCGATGGCGAAAATCCACAGCGTTCGCCAGGAGATAGCGCCCGTCGGTCCCCAGTTGTTGCACATCGTAATAACCGAACCAGTGACCTTTTGGGCCTTCCGTCACCTGCTGGACTGATTGCAGAACCGAGTCTGGCGCTTCCAATGCCGCTTCAAGTGTCTCGTATGACCGAAACGTCGAATCTGCTCCATCCGCTGGCAGTACAATCAACAGGGAACCAACCAACCACAATATGAGCGAATTTTGTGGCATGAAACTTTCCATATACTACATTTAGGCGGAAAATTTGTCGAAACGAAAAGACAGAAAGCCCGTCAAAAGATGATGCAGAAAAAATTTTTCTGTTCCCTCTTTGAATCAGTGACATTTTATGGCTCGAGAGGAGATACAACAAGTTCAGATAACAAAAATGGGTGACCTTCAGGAATTCCTCGTGCGGTGCCCCGGCCAGAACGTTCATAAAAACCGGGAACAGTTCATGGAGCACATAAACCGATCACTTTGCCGGGTGCTGGGCCGAAAGATTCCTCCGATTTACGGGTGACCGGCTGCGGGAACTCCGGAGTGTACGCTCGATCATTTTTAAGAGGGTCTGGAGGGGGCCTCCGAACGAGTTGTGGCCATTCGTTCCGCTGCATCAGATTGATCGTTCGATCATTCACGGTCGATCCGCACCGCCTGCACGCTCTGCAGCGGGACGGTCAGGCGTACGCGTCCATTTTCGGACCAGTCCAATCGAACCGGCTGACCGGTCAGGGTCCGGGCCGACGCCCCGCGGAAGCGTTCGGGCAGGGGGGCTTCGATTGTCACTTCTCCGGCGGATCCGGGACGCCAATTGGCCAGCAGTATGGCTGCTCGTTCTTCCTGCACATGCAATCCTGCATCCACGGCTGAGACATTAACACGAACGGTGGGCTTGATTCCCACCCTGCGCGCAAGGTCCACGAACAGCTTCCGGGCGTTTTCGTTCGGGGACAGCCAGTAGGGCGAACCGGTGCGCACGGTTCCACTGACAAGTTCGTTCTTCTTTTCATCGATGGCTTGACCGGAGGCACGCTCGGCACGTTCAGCACGTGCGGAATCGGCGGCGTAGGTGTGGCCGGGAAAAAAGCCCAGCACCACGATCTGTCCCCCGCCGAGAGAGGTGATCCGTGCGGCGGGCTCGCCCGAGTCCACGTAGTCGGCAAGTACGTCAGCACGACCGCCGACCGTCTCTCGATGGAAGAATACGGGTAGTTGTCGGTTGGCCTCATCTTCTTCGACCAGGCGTACCCGACCAAGCCGTTCGAATTCCGAGAACTCACCGCTTGCCTGCTGATCCGGCCCGTTTCCTCCGCGCACGATAGCCGGTTTTAATGCATCAGCCAGGAGGTCCGTCGGCCGGTTGGCGGCGTCGTGGGTCATTGCGCCCGGGGTGAGCACAAGTGTTCCACCGGCTTTCACCCACGACAGGATCGCACGCTGCACACGCTGGTTCACGTTGTGTTGCGCGGCAAATAACAGCTCGTAGCGGTCCAACTCGCCGTTTTCGACCATATACTCGCGGATGAGGTCCGACTCGATGTCGCTCAGACGAAGCGCGAAGAAGGTGGAGCGCAACTCACTCTTGGAGTAGCTGCGCGGGTGACGCTGCCACAGATCGGTGCTCTCCGCCCAGAGGATCCCCACACGTGCCTCGGGCAGTGCATCGGCCTCAACCAGATACGGTGCCAGGGGCTTCAGCTTCCGTGCAAGTTGGGCGTGGGCGAGCATTTTCTTTTCGGTGTCAAACCATTCCCAGCCTGTGGCGCGAGGCCCGAAACGGTACCAGTCGATGTTGCTCACGCCCGAGATCAGCGTGGAGAACACGACGTGAGGCCAGGCCTCAGGCGGTGTGCGTGGTGCGAAGTGCATCAGCTCCGGTTCGACGTTCGGGTTCCGTGAGGCCGCCTGGGCCGCGACTTTCGGCGAAAGTAACGACAGCGTGATCGGTCCGCCCGGGGGGTAGGCCGAGTTCAGTCCCTGCACCTGCAGGACGTCCACCGCCCCGATCTCGCCCATGCGGAAGTAATCCGGTGTCTGCCGGTACCAGAACCGCGCCGAGTACCCCCCGTAGTACATCGGGCCGAGCATGTTTACCTGCGTCTGAACGTCAGGACCGAGATGTTTTTTCACCGCCACGGATTCAACTGCGTAACGCTCGGCGGTCAGGACGTTGCGGGCCCGAAGCGTGGCGTAGTATCGCAGACGATCCGCCGATGAGACCTCATCCGGGTTGTTGGTATGTGCAACCGGCTTGAGTTGATTCCATCCGTTCAGTCCAAGCACAGCAGGATCGTCGTTGGTGACGATGCGGGCTTCGCGCTCAAGGACCTCGCGGGCACGCGGAGTATCTTCGAACCGGTCCACGCCGATCTCGTCGCCGAGTTTACGCCAGATGGGAACCAGTCCGTCCCCTTCCCGCGCCCGTTCCGCCATCTTACGGTATTTCTCGTCGAGCGATTCCGGGATGCTCACCCGGTCGGGGAGGGTATTCGGGGCTACGGACCGGTGCCCGGTTGCGACCTTCACCATATTGTGGTGGAAGTAGGGGTGATTCTCGTAGAGCTCGCGCATCCGACCGCGGGTGCCAATGTTGTACCCGGCGAGTGCGAACAGGTCGCCGTAAAGCCAGTAAAAGTCGGGATCGTAGGAAAGCATCCCGTATCGACCTTCGCCGAAACGATGGTTGGAGAGGTTGATTCCCAGCCGCATATGTCGTGGATCGATCCGGACCGGCTCAGTAAACCCGGCGTCCACGAGCGCGGCCCGGAGCGAGGTAATGTGATCCTTCAGCCAGGCGGCGCGTTCCGGCGTGCCGTCGAGATCACCGGCCTCGTAGTAGAACGGCACGCCGTTGCCGTGTGCCAGAATCGGACGGAGCCGATGGATCTCATCAAACGTGGACGGCTCGGTTCCCACCGCCAGTTCAAGCTCCATGTGTATGCGTTCCAATTGCTTTTCGAATTGGCGGAGGGCCTGCCCGTCGGATGCCGGTTCCAGGTGCAGCGTAACACCGGAGTAGGGCACCTCCTCGCCCGTGACGTCCAGGGGGAACCATTTCGTCCGTCCACCCGGGCGATCGGGATAGGGCATCAGCGTCTCGGGTGAGTGCGCGTTGGCTCGAGCCCCGCGCCCACCGATGTGTGTTGCACGGACCTGGAGCTTCTCGTATGCTCCGGGATCGGGCTCACGAACAATGACGCGGAGGTACAGTTTCGGCTCTTCGGACGGCGCAGCACCGAGCGGGAAAGACGAAAAGGCGAGCCAGATCAGCACGCCACCCCTCATGGTGAATCGCAACGTCTGTCTAAGCATTTAAAAGTGTTTTATATTCGAATTCCCGGAGAACAATGGCCCGTGAAAATCTGTCAACTTCCCAGTCAATTTAAAATCTTGGACAGTTCATCGGGAGTAGATTTCTGTTCCATTGACCGTTGTATCACTGTTGCCCCATCCATCTTTTCCGTGTTCGAGTAGTTGTTGTTCCGCAGTTGTATCCACTGCGTCGAAGCGAACCGAACTGTCCACACCGGATCCTTCTTCCAGAAGTGCACGGCCGCCCTCGATCCGCACGCCGGCCAATGTCGCTTCGATCACGGTTGCGTGGTTTTCCGTACGCATCAGTGAGGCGGCGTGGGCCATCGATGAGTCCGTTCCACCGAGCTGGAGCTCTGCGTCCGTGGCCGTGAATCGAGTAGATGCCCCGTGTTTTATAGAAGTAATCACGCGGCATGTGCCATTTTTTCATCTTCTCCGGCCCATGGTGCGTCGGGGGGGTAAAATTACTATCGTTGATCGTCCGCTTCGAATTTCGATAGGCGTTTATATAGCAACTGTCCACGTGCAGACCATTAACACCGTAGATTGCAAGCAGACCGTACAGGTGCGACTGCGAGTGACAGTCCCGCATAGTAAGCCCCCACCCAGCGTTGAGCATCCAGGCGACATCCACGTTGAACACACCCACTCCCTCGATAACCGCCCCCGGACACGCCTGAAACCGCACGCCGCCATAGGGCACATCCCCCGCCTTGTTCTCACGACCGATCAGTAGCATGTCCTGCACACGTACCCCGTTAGCGCGGGAGATTTTCCCCTGATCATACGGTCCGCCACTGGTATGCTGACGATAACCGAGCAGCTCGCCTTTCCGGTCGCCTTCTCGGAAGTATACCGCCGTGGAGACCATCCATTTCTTCGGGTCCGGGAACTCGCCCATCAGCACCGTCCCCCGATCGTTCTTGAGCACACTGCGGCGCTGGAAACCAGGCGCGCTGCCCACTCCCTTCAGCGTCGTGTGCGGCCCGAGCAGCAGCGTATCCGTGATCCGGTACTTGCCCGCCGGAATCACCACCGTACCGCCCACTTCCCGATCCGCCTCGAACATCACGCCCGGCGGCTCGGTTGAGGAGACGCTATCGATCGCCGCCTGAATCACCGTCGTGTCGTCGTGTTCGCCATCGCCCCGCGCACCGAAATAGGTCACCTTCACATCATCGGCCAGACGGTGCCATCGCCCGCGTGATCGGTCTCCCACGGCAAATACAGTACCGCCGTCGGCCTCCGCCCTGCTTTTCGGTCGCCATATGAAATGCCCCTCACCTCGGTCCCCGGGCTCGTGGTATGCCCGCACGTAAACCACCTGATTTGCTTCCCCCGGGGTCTGACGGAGTTCGGATACGGTTGGGATCGATTGAAGGGATGCGTTTTCGGGTTGTCCCGTTCCATGAGCCGCCAGCAAAAGTACAAAGATCATCCCGGCGGCGATTTGAGCGTATTCCATCACGTGGTCTTCCCCTTTCAACGTAGCCATCTTTAGAAAATTTAAAAAAACACGGTATGCCAAGATACCGTTACGAAAGTTGTGTTTCATCGGAACCGGGATATCGCTCCTGAAACATCTCATCCAGTTTTGACTTCGTGGATTCAAATCCGCGAAGTTGACGCTCCGAACGGTGCCGGTTGATCAACGCTGACTTCAAATAGACAATTTTCTGTGCTGCTTGTATCGTATGGAACAAGTGCATTGGCTACAAACGCTTACGATACTCCTTGGTCGTCCGTTCAATCAAGTTGGTCAGATAGATGACCGTCTGTTGGTTATTCCGTTATTTTGTGGTCCGTTTCACGAGGCTGAGAAAGAGCCGGGCTTTCCGAGGGAAATCAGGCCTGCCGTGCGTCCGGTTCGGACGTCATTCCGCCGGTAGGAGTAGAGCAGGTCGCTGCGGCAAAACGAACAGATACGGGCATCCGTGATCTGTTCGCCCGGGAGGCCGCTCCGGCGGAGCTGCCGTGTGATCGCCTGCTGCAGGTCAAAGTAGAGGTGGTTGTGTCTTGAAACGAAACAGGGTTCCGTTTCCGGTGCCGAGTCGAGCATTTCGGCCCGAAAATCGGATTGCACTTCGTAGCAACAGACACGGATCGACGGGGAAATGTATGCGCGGAGGTCCACCGGGTCGATTTCAGTTTGACGACTGATTTCCCGGACGCCGGTACGGGGGATCCCTTTTGAGATCCCTCTCCAGGATGCGTGAAGCAGACCGGCCACGCCTCCTTTTCGAGGTGAGAAAAGAAAGACGATCGGGCAGTCCGCGGAGTACGCCATGAGGGTGAGTCGGCTGGTTTGAGTCAGCAACCCATCCACAGCTCCGACGACGGAGACGAGGCGTTCAGGCTCCACGGCATCGTCCTCTGGAAGGACCCATG
This sequence comes from uncultured Planctomycetia bacterium, assembly GCA_964466525.1. Classification (GTDB taxonomy): domain Bacteria; phylum Planctomycetota; class MHYJ01; order CAYXQY01; family CAYXQY01; genus CAYXQY01. The sequence goes on along the minus strand of CAYXQY010000006.1, from coordinate 20,698 downwards.
CTACGTCCCCTCCATGGATCTGTTCCGCTCGCACAAGCGGGGCGTCGGGGAACATGGTGCAGGACCGAATCAGCTCCTGGCTTCGCCGGACGACGGAGGTGTCCGCACCGGGGTGAGAAACCATATCCAATGGTTCACTGCAGTTATATGACCTCCATCTTGTTGTAAATCCGTGAGTCGGACCCGCCTTTGACCATGTATTGCACTGCAGTAGTACCGGACCGGTGTCCGGTTCATGGAGCGTTGTTGTTTTGGAGTGTAGATCCAGCACGACTGTGCCCTGCAGAAAGGAAGGAAATAGGAGACGTAAACATCAGGAAGCTGTGGAAGCAAGGTGGGGCTCGGAGACGTCTTCGAGCAGTTCGAGAAGTTCTTTCAGGTGATCCTGCTCTTCCACCTGACCCGTACGTTCGTATACGTACAACCTGTCGTCTCCTGCACGCCGCACGCGGTCCGGATAACGATCAAGCAGTGGTTGTATACGCGCTTCGTCGTTGAATCTGAGGATAAACAAATCATTTCCCTCCGATATGGTCCGAATGCCGAGGGAAGCGGCACGCAGACGCAGTCTGGTCTGTCGGGCAAGGTTCCGAACGGGGTCCGGAATCTCCTGACCGTATCGATCCTCCAGTTCGTCCAGCAACGAATCCAGTTCCTTTTCGGAATCGCATCGTCCGAACCGTCGATAGAGACGCATTCGATTTTTCTCGTTCCCGGCGTATTCGTCCGGGATTCGCACGTTCATCGAGAGTTTGATGGAAGGGTCCGGAGCAGGGGGGAGGTCTTCGTCCTTCAGTTTTTTCATCTCGCGCTCCAGAAGTTTGCAATACAAATCGTAGCCCACTTTATCTATATGTCCACTCTGTTTCTTTCCGAGAATACGGCCGGCCCCACGGATTTCGAGGTCGCGCATGGCGACTTTGAACCCGGCACCGAGTTCCGAGTGTTTTTCGATGGCTTCAAGGCGCCGCCGGGCCACGGGCGTGATCGACCGGTTCCGCGGAAGCACGAAATACGCGTATCCACGTCGTTGGTGCCGGCCGATGCGGCCCCGGAGCTGGTGTAAGTCCGCAAGACCGAACCGGTCGGCGTTTTCGACGATCAGCGTGTTGACGTTTTTCTGGTCGAGTCCGGATTCGATAATGGTGGTACACACGAGGACGTCAACCTTCTCTTCGTAGAAGTCGGACATGACCTGTTTGAGGTTTGCTTTTTTCATTTGACCGTGTGCCACCCGTACCGTCGCATCCGGCAGCAGGTCCTGGACCTTCTCACGGACACGCTCAATGGTTTTGACCCGGTTATGGAGGTAATAAGCCTGTCCATCCCGTTCGATTTCCCGGACCAGGGCGTCACGAATTTTTGATTTTTTATATGGGATGACGTTGGTCTGGATATTCTGACGGCCCTCCGGTGGCGTCCGGAGGGTGGCGATGTCCCGGATCCCGAGCAGTGCCATGTGCAAACTCCGGGGAATGGGCGTGGCGGTCATGGTCAGCACGTCGACGGTCGCACGCAGCCGTTTCAGTTTCTGTTTGTGCTCGACCCCGAACCGCTGCTCTTCGTCGATGATGACCAGCCCGAGGTCATCGAACGTAATGTCGTCCGAGAGCAGCCGGTGCGTACCGATGACGATGTCCGTTGAGCCAGACTGAAGGTTGTCGATGACCTCTCGCTGTTCCGATCCGGTTTGAAACCGGCTCATCGGCTCAATTTGCATCGGATATGGACCCATCCGCTCCCGAAACGTACGGACGTGTTGCTGAGTAAGCACCGTTGTCGGGGTCATCATGGCGACCTGTTTGCCCTCCATGACCATTTTGAACGCAGCACGCATGGCCAGTTCGGTTTTCCCGAACCCGACGTCCCCGGTCAGCAGGAGGTCCATCGGTGTGGGTGATTCCATTTTTTTCTTGATCATTGCGTTGATCCGTTCCTGGTCGGGCGTTTCCCGGTGGGGGAAAGCGGCCTCAAATTCCGCCTGCCACTCGGTGTCCGGTCGACAGGCATGACCGGTTCCCTTTTCCCGTACCGCCTGCAGTTCAATCAGCTCTTTGCCGAGTTCACGAATGGATTCCGAGACGTCCCTCTTTTTTTTCTGCCAGCGATCTCCTCCGAGTTTGCTGAGGGTGGGTTCACCTTTTCCCGCTCCGAGATATTTTTGCACGCGGTGTACCTGGGTTTCCGGTACTTCGAGCAGGACCGAATTTTTGAAGAATAACTTGAGGACGTCCCGTTCCTCGCCATCCTTCTGGACCGTTTTGATGCCGCCGAACCGGGCGATTCCGTGGTCTTCGTGTACCACGTAATCCCCGGGTTTTAGTTCGAGGAAATCGTCGATTGGACGGGTGCCGGCTGCCTGTGACTGCAGCTGACCGGACGGGTCCGCTTCGACGTCGTGATGGTCCCGACCTGCCACCGCCGTGTCGAGCGCCGGCCAGAGAAACCCGCTCGAGAGGGGACCGCGTACCGTTTGGATCCGTTCGCCGAACGGCAGTTCACGGTCAACCATCAGTTCCTGAAGCCGCTGTTCCTCCCCGGCCGTGGGGCAGGCCACCAGCACGCTTTCGGCTTCATCGGAGATGGTCCGGAGCCGTTCCTCCACGCGGTCTTCCGTATCTCCGAGGGAGGAAAGGGAACCGCACTGAACGTTGATGGCCTGTTCGTCGTCGGATAGAGCGACACTGGAGAGACCAATACGCTGTTCAAACGCCGGATGCATGGAGAGTTCCGCAAACCGCTCATGTGTGGATTCGTCGTCGTGGTACCGTTTCATTTTGTTGAGTTTCTGGAGGATCCGATTGGGTTCGAGCCAGATGGTCAGGGGATCTCCGTCGAGCAGATCCATGAGTGAGGGGCCCGGCCGAACGTCCATCTGCTCGTGAAGGACGTTTCGGTTCACCAGCGTGAACGTTACCTGTTCACGGTGTTCACGGGATTCCTGGGTTCCGGGGTCGAACGAGCGAATGGACGAGAGTTCATCACCGAAAAACTCCAGCCGAACGGGAGCCTCCGTTCCTTCCGGGAAGAGGTCAAGGATCCCTCCGCGGGCGGAAAATTCCCCCGCCATGACCACGCGGTCGGTCCGCGTGTACCCCCGGTCAACAAGTTCATCGATGAAGGGGTCCCGCTCAAGGGAGTCACCCGTGGACAGCGTATGATGGACCTGGTCGATTGAGGACGGGGTGGGAATGGTCTGCATCAGCGACAGAAGTGAACACACCTGAAGGGTCTGGTTCGGCCGACGGTTCATCAGTTCAATAATGGCGGAGAGTCGGCTTGATCGAGAATGAGGGATCTCCTCGTTTTCTTCCTCCGGTGAGGAATAAGGCGGTATTTTCACGGTGTCCTGGTTGTACAGCTGATGCAGTTCCCGTGCCCGTTCGGAGGCTTCTCGTTCTCCCGGGGTAAGCAGGAGGAGGTGGCGGGAAAATTGATCCGCAAGGGTTGCGACAAGAAGACTTGAGGCACCACCGGATAGGCCCCCGACCTCTGCTTCCTGACCGTTTTCGATTCGCTGACGGAGCATTTCGTATTTCGGAAGATTCGTCAGCGCAGTTTTCAGGGAATTAATGTCAGTTGGACGGGACATGGTTGTGGTGATGTGTCGTCCCTGAGGAAAATGAACGATGAGAGGGCGGTTGTCCGTCCGTCCCGGACCGAGATCCGATCAGACGGAATTGTCAGGAGAGATGTCGTCAGGTTCGTTCTTCTCGCGTCTTTTTTGAAGTTTGCGCCTTCGAATATCCTGTATGTGATCGGGCTGTCCGTCCGGATCGCTGCGTAATGAAACATAAACCATGATCAGGAAAATTCCGAAGGTCAGGACGATAAGTCCCCCCAGCAGGTATTCGAACCACCGGATGGGAGCTGTTCGTTCCGCTTCGGGCGAGCTGAAAAACGGGTGGAGTTGATAGCCGACGACCACAACGTGACGGTCCAGATTCCGGTTTCCCCGGGGATTCAGCAGTTCGTACGTCTGGGTGTTCAGGTAGATCCCGGTACCTTTCACGTCCGTCCCCCGGCTTACGGCAAAATTTTCTTTCCTTAAGGTGTAAAACGTATAGGTGAGGTGATTCTTCTGGTCCCTGATCCAGTACTCCCAGACCGCGTCATCATCCCCGGGGGCGTTCAGCCCTTCTTTCTTGTACCGTTGTAGGTATTGTCCCCGAAACGAGATGATCTCGCCGCGATGTTGCCCCGCCTCTTTGATTGGTTTCAGCCGATTTGGCGTCAACTGTTCATTGACCCAGTTTTTCATCTGATCCGCGTTCACCCGGTACACCTCCTGGATCATGGTTTTAAACAGGGGGTCCGACGCGTTCAGTCGGGACGTGCGGTCCAGTGGTTTCAGGAGCCGGTTCCAGTAGGTGGTAACGGCATTTCTATTCCTGTAGTTTTTGGGAGGGGAAAGCTGTTTCGTTCGGTTCGTTTCCTGGGTTTCGCCTTCATCCTGCTTCTGTGAACTGGATGGACCGGCAGAGGGTTGTTCCGGTTCATTCCGTTCGAGTACGGAAAGATCCCGTGACATCAAGTAGATTTCGGGGGTTTGCTGGCGTTCGGTATTGTCGGATGGTGGCGACATGGTCGAAAGATAAACACCCGTTCCTCGGACGCGGGTTCCGGGATGAAACGAGGAATCGAGGGGTCGGGTGAGGTGCACGCGATAGGTGAGGTTTCGGTCATCGCTTCGAATTCGAAGGTCCTGTATGGTCACACGTGTTTCGGAAAGGTTGAGTTCGACCGGGATTCGGCGGGTGACTCGGCCTTCAAACGCCAGGATTCGTCCCCGTTCCTCCGGCAGTCCGGTTCGAAGTTCGGAGGCTCCGGCGGAGAAGGTCGTTTCCCGCTTCTGCATCCGCTCGTATTCAGCTGCGTCCATGGTCCTCAAATCCTGCAGTAGTGTCCGGTAAGCATCGTTTGTGAACAGGTTGTCCCGGGTAAGCTCCTGATCTGTGAACAGCCGGGTCCAGTTCCTGTTCGAGGAGGACCGGCTGTAGTAGGAGTAGACCAGCATGCCCAGGACAAAAATCAACAACAGGCTGAAAAAGAGAATCCGTTTCCCCACATTGCTGGTCAGAAGGGAGGACCGGTTATTTTGCGGGGTGACGTTTACCATGAACTGCGGAGGAACGCATGTCGGGTACAGATGTAAAATCGAGATGAGATGTTCATATTCTAAACAAAAACTGTACTTATTACGAGGTAGGAATATTGATATTCGTGGTCTGGTTTGTTAACGTATTTCCCGTCTGGAGGTTCTGAACCGTGCTCCGCTTCTTGTGAGAATAGAATTGTTACGGGATTGTTATGGTTCTAAACGTTGATTTTTTCAGCAGGTTCGACGCTTCGTTGGTTTCCCCCGGGGCGGTTCCGGGTTTTTTGTTCCTGGTTTTACTTGGAACGGCAAGTATGGCCGGGGCCAACCCTACGGTTGAGCTGAATGTTCAGAAGCCGGTCATTGTGAACGACGGATCCTTCGAGGTGTCCGTTCGAGTGGAAAACAGTTCGGACGAGGGGATATCGGTAAATCTACCCGCTGAACTAAAACGGGGGTTGAACGTTTCACTGGGGGGGAATACGGTTGAGACGTCGATTTCGGCTCCTGAAAACAGCAGTGAGCGGACGATAGACGCCCGTCACTTTGTGGGAACAACCGTACAGGTAACGCCGAAAAAAAGCTGGAATCGTCCGGTTCAGCTGGACATTTCGTGGAAACACGACGAATTATCGTCCGGGAAGGAATCGGCCTACTATTTTCCGGAACGGATGGCTGAGATTTCGGTGGAGGGATTCGGGGAGATGTACCTTTCCTTTTACTACAGGGAGGCCCCTCGGAATGTATATCATTTCATGAACCTGATCCGGGAGGACTCGTTTTACGACGGCAAGGAGTTTCACCGTTTAATCAAAGGTTTTCTTCTGCAGGGGGGGGCTTCTCAGGAACCCGGAACCGATTCGCACAGTGTTGCTCCCGAGTTCAGTGATAAAGAGCACAAACTCGGAACAGTTTCGATGGCACACGGTCATCGTTCCCGTACCTCCGGGACCCAGTTTTTTATCACCCTGGGACGCCAGCCGTTTCTTGATGGACAATATACGGTCATCGGTCAGGTCAAACCGGACAGCCATCCGGTGCTTCGACAGATTCAGGAGCAGGTTCGGACGGATCACAAAGAAAACGGTGGCATCTGCGGTGTGGATCACATGGATGCCCCGGAGCAACCCCTGGTCATGAACTCCGTACAGTTGCTTACGCCTGAGGAGTATCAACAAAAAGCGTCCGAGGAGGAGAACGATACCGGTGGTTCACCGGAGACGGGAGAAGAAAGTGAAACTTCAAGTAACAATCCACTGAAAAGCGGTTCTGCATCGGAAGAAGGTGATCAGTAATAATCCATCTTCATTTCCCACGACGTCTACTTCTGTTCTGTTCGCGGGGGGTTTGAGTTTACTTCTGTCCTGTATGTCCGTGCCTTCTCCTCACACAATGGAGAACGGACGAGGTTCGAACCACCGCGCATCTCCTCAGCAGAGGTGGGTGGAATTGACGGATCAGGAGGTTAATGCCTCCGACAAGGAATCGGACAGGAGTGCTTCCGTAGCGGAGAAAGAGAAGGACGGACAGGAGCGTTCGGAGCAACCGAAGGAACGGGAACTGACTCTTGAGGAGGCCGTTTATATGGCACTGGGCGAGAATCAGGAGATCTTGATTGCTTCGGTTGATCCAAGAATCGCGCGGAGCCGGGCACGGCAGGCGCTCGGTGCGTTTGATCCGGAACTTTACGGAGCGTTCGAGCGAGAAGATTCAGAGGTGCCCACCGGTTCTCAGCTGTCCGGTGCGACAACACTGCAGACGGAAAGGCGAAACCGGCGGGCGGGTGTTCGTGGAGCCACGGTACTCGGCACGGAATACGACCTGTTTTACGAACTGGTTCGGGACGAATCCAACTCGGCGTTTCGCACGCTCAACCCACAGTTTCAGGGGTCGGCGGGGGTGACCCTGACACAGCCGCTGTTACGAGGGTTCGGGCCAGATGCTCAGCTTGCACAGTATCGAGCCCAGCTGGAGCGTTTGACGAAGGAGCAGTTCAGCAAACTCTCCTCGATCAACCAGCAGATCCTGGCCGTGCAGAAAGCATACTGGGAGCTGGTACGGGCGGAGGAGGAAGAGCGTATTGCACGGAATGGTCTGGAACTTGCCCGGGAGACGGTGGAGGTGAACCAGGCACGGTTTGAAGCCGGTCGAATTCCTGAAGTCGACCTCCTTCAGGCAAAAACACAGCGCGCCGAGCGCCGGGAGGAACTGCAAATCCGGACGAATGAGGTGCGGAACGCGCAGGACCGGTTGCTGGAGTTAATTTCACCACCGGGGGAGAAAAACCAGGATTGGCAGATGAATATTAAGCCGGTGACGGAGCCGGACCCCACCCCTATTTCGTTAAAAAAAGAGCAGAAGATTATTGAGCTCGCCACCAGCACACGAATGGATCTACGGGCCATCGAAAAAGAAATGGATGCCGTTGGTCACCTGATCGATGAGTCGGAGAATCAGATCAAACCCAACCTGGATCTCGAGCTGGGATTTCGCAGGTCCAGTCTGGACGATCAGCGGAACGACACGTTTGAGCAGCTGGTGGACGAAAACTTTCGCACGTGGAGTGCGGGGCTGATCTTCAGTTACCCCCTCTGGAATCGGGACCGATCCGGTCGGTTACGGGAGCGGAAATTAACCCGTCGACAGCTGGCCCTTCGTCGCCGTCAACTTGAAACCTCCATTGCCCGTGATGTAAGGTCCGGCATACGAAATGTGCGTTCAGCAAGAAATCGCATCCGGATTGCCCGTGAAGCAGAGCGGCTGGCGAAGGATCAGCTGGAGGCCGAAACGGCCCGACAGGAGGCGGGACTGTCCACAACGTTTCAGGTGCTTCGTCTGCAGGATGATCTTCGAAGGGCCAGCGGTCGTCTCCTGAACGCACGGGTTGACTACGCGAGATCTCTGGCGGAATTACGCCGGGCCACGGGAATGCTTGTCTCAAAATACAACTGACGATGGTCAAGAACATGAACAGGCAAAACTTATTCGTACCGTTTCTGCTGCTGGTTTGTTCCCTGTCACACGCCGGTGCACAGGAGGTACCATCCGGTGAGTCGCTGGTTCGGTTGAGTCACTCCAGCGCAGAGGTCCGGGCGCGGGAAGCGCGACAGCTTGGTGCAGTCAAAGCGGAGTGGGCGATAAAACCTCTGATACACCGGCTGTCCGATCAGGACGAGGACGTTCGGACGGCAGCGCACGAATCCCTGAAACAGATCACCGGAAAAGACTTTCCCGCTGACGAGCAGCAGTGGAGATCCTGGTGGACCGAGAAAGGAAAGGAAATGTTCGGGGACGTTCCGGTACCCGTGCGATCCGGGGGTCAGGATATCATGGGGGACATGATGACGATTATTGCGTTCACAAGCCTCGGAGTTCTGATTCTGTTCGTGGTTTTAGTGTTCACGATCGGCGGTTATAAGCTGAAGCAGGTCAAGGAGGTCATACGGGAAGCGGAGGAGTATGTATCCGAGGCGGAAGAGGTGAGTAACCTCACGGACCAGTACGCCGAAGAGCTGGAGGACAAAAAGGTTGAGATGCGGGAGTTTCTGTCAAATCTGAAGGAGGAGAAGGAGGGGGAGCTGGAGCGGTACGCGGAACTTCTGGAGGAAAATAGTGCCCAGCGAATTCGGGAGGAAATCAGCACGCTTCGGGAACAGGCGGAAAAGGAGGTCGAACACACGCTTCAGGACCTCCATGAAAATGTCGAAGTGCAGATCGAGCGTGAAATAAAGGAGGTTGAGAGCAATATCGAAGAGAACCTCTACGAAATTCACGAGAAGTTTGAACGGGAGGCAAAAGCGCAGCGCCTGTTTCTTGAGGCGTCCCTGTACGATCTTACGGACAAGTCGGAGGAGGCACTTGACAGGTACGACGAGGTGCTGGATATGAAACCGGACCACCATCTCGCCGTGCAGCGGAAGGCCCGTGTCCTCAACAAGAAAGAACAGCACGAAATGGCGCTTCAGGAGCTGCAGGAATCCCTGGAAGATTCGCAGGGGAGTCCCTCCCTTCTCTATGACGTATCCCGAACCTATGCTTTGATGGGTCGAAAGGATCGCATGCTCGAATTTCTGGAAAAATCTGTTTCGATCGACGGTGAATACAAGGACGAAGCGCTAAACGACGAGGCATTTAAGGAATTCTGGGATGACCGGGACTTCAAGGACCTTGCCGAAGCCTGATTCCAATCTTTACAGATGGGGGATGAAACGGGTGAAGTTCTGGTCCGAACAGCTGCTATCGGTTATTTTCCCCGTGTATTGCCTTCATTGTCGGGAACCATTTTCCGGCGCGGCGGGCCAGCCACTCTGTGAGAGTTGCCTGGGCGTTCTGGATCGTGAGGAAGGCGGTCGCTGTCAGCGATGTGGTCAGTTCCTGGGGCCGGCGGCGCCCACTCGAACGGACTGTCGGAACTGTCGGGGTCGTTCGTTTGCTTTCGAGCGGGTGTACGCACTGGGTCGATACACGTCGCCACTGCGGGACTGGATCCACCGGATGAAGTTTCAAAACAGACCGGTTCTCGGACACACCCTCGGAAAACGGCTTGGCGACCGGATTCGTGAGAAGGAGGGCAGCGGCTCGGTCATCGTATCGATACCGCTCATTCCGTACCGGGAAGCCGGACGCTGGTTTAATCAGGCACAGATCATTGCTGCCGGCGTGAGTGAAACCACCGGCATCCCCCGGTCCACCGACGCGTTAGTCAAAACCAAATCCACCACGCCTCAGGTCGAATTATCCCGGGAGGAACGCATCAGAAACATCCAGCCGGACGTGTTTTCGGTACGGAAGCACACCGCAATAAAAGGGGAAAACGTGATCCTGGTGGATGACGTAATGACCACCGGAAGTACGCTTGATGCCGCTTCCCGTGTTCTTCAAGAACAGGGGGCCAATTCGGTCCGTGTGGCCGTGCTCGGGCGGTGAAAACCCCTGGAATGAATTGGGCCCGTTTACAAAAAAACGACGTACGGGGTTGTTTGATGAAATCAGGACGGAACATTAACGGGAGGGATTACGAGATCGATTTATGGGTAAAAACACAAAATTTTAGTTTACGAGCGTTGATCTCAGCAGCCTCCTGCGGGTGGTTCGTATTGCAATTCCCTGAGTTCACTATGTACAATACCTTCTTCAAATTTCCCATCAAAGGAAGGGGGCTTTGTTACTATTCGCAGGTAACCGATACTCTTTTTTAGGTACGTCCACGACATGAAAGACAAGGATCCGGAAGAAATTGAGCAGTATCGAGCCCGGTTGGCCAATCAGGGAATTGAAGAGCTGAAGACCCGAAGCGCCGTGGAGGAATTTCTTTCCCGATCCGGGGTCGGGATGATTGTGGTGAACTCCGTCTGCGGATGTGCGGGCGAAGCCATTCGGGAGGGGGTAGTGGAGGCCCTGCAGGAGCTTGATATTGATCAGGTGGGGACCGTGTTTGCAGGGGAGGACGAAGAGGCCACGGAAGAAGTACGGCGCCGTGCATCGGAGGAAAAGCCAAGCAGCCCGGCTGTCTATCTATACCAGGACGGCGTAAAACAGGCGTATATTCCGCGGAAGTTCACCCTTAAACATGAGTATGACCCGCAAAAGGTGACGCAGAAACTCCTGGATGAGGTGGCACGTCTTCCGTCCACTGAAACAGTGGCTTCGTAAGAAGACACAGGGGGGGGCAGGTACTGGTTCGAGAGGCTGGTACGGGAATCCGGATGGATGTACTTCTTGTGTTCTTAGAGCTGACCGAGCCGCTGTAATTCCCGTTGAATTTTTTCACGTGTGTCCTTGCGGGCGTCCGTCAGGGGCGGACGCAGTTCACCGTTTATGTCTCCTTTCATGGCGAGGGCAGCTTTTACAGGGATTGGATTGGTCTCTGACATGAGCAGGTCCATGAGTGGAAACAGCTTCTCGTGGGCGCGGCGGCTCTGTTCGTGTTCCCCTCTGAGATACGCATGTACCATGCTGGACATCTCGCCGGGACACACGTTCGCCGTCACCGTGATGACACCGGTTCCGCCCAGAGCCAGCAGTGGATACGTGAGGGCGTCACTCCCGGAGAGGAGGTTTAGATCCGTATGTTCTCTGATTTTCATGCTGTGTGTTAGATCTCCGCTTGCCTCTTTAATGGCGTGAATCCCGTCCAGATCGGATAGGTCGATTACTGTTTCTGCAGGGATGCTGGTGGCTGATCGTCCGGGGTTGTCATACAGAATGATTGGAAGATCCGTTTCGGATTCCACCGCAGCATAGTGGGCATGGAGGCCGGATTTCGTCGGTTTATTGTAGGGGGGACAGACGATAAGTGCCCCCTCACAACCGGCGTTTTCCGCATACTGTGTTAGCTGAATCGTCTCGTTTGTCGACGACGTTCCGGTGCCGGCGATGACCGGAACCCGATTTCCGGTGAAATCGATGGCGAGGTCGATTAATTTTCGTTTTTCCTCGGCGGAGAGAGCCGGTGATTCCCCGGTGGTACCGGAGACCACAATTCCATCGATACCGGCCTGGATCTGCTCATTGACGAGCTTTTTGAACTGGGTTTCATCCAGTTTTTCTCCGTCTTTCGTGAACGGAGTGACAATTGCAACGTAGGCACCTTCAAACATGCGTCAACTCCCGGTGGCTTGTAAATGTAGTGAAAGACGAGTCGCGTGAAGATGAGGAGTAATTAAGTCGAATTTCCCGGTTCTCCTGGTGTCAGGAGCAGCAGTTGCTCCGGGTGATTTTGGTGATCATCTCCTGAACTGCTGTTTTTATACCCGTATGGATGGACCGTGATACGATGCTATGACCGATGTTGAGCTCCTGTACCTCCCGGATCACAGCCACGGGCCCGACGTTTTGATAATTCAACCCGTGTCCGGCAGCCACGAATAACCCCAGTTCCCTTGAGCTTTTCGCGGCGTCCTGGAGGGCATCAAGCGTCGAGGCTCGCTGATTGTCGTCCACGGCATTTGCATACGGTCCCGTGTGAAGTTCAATACCGTCGGCCCCAACCTGTTTGCTGGCTTTTATCTGTCGTTCGTTCGGATCGATGAAAAGGTTTACGTTCATTCCATGGTCCTTCATTTGCTTCGTAACATCCTCAATGCGTGCATCGTGCTGAACGACATCCAGTCCACCTTCCGTGGTCACTTCTTCGCGTCGCTCGGGAACCAGGGTCACTCGATCCGGTGCATGGTCAATGGCAATGTCAACGATGTCCGGCTCGGTGGACATTTCAAGGTTTAATTTCGTTTGCACGGTCCGGGAAAGTAGATCGAGGTCCCGTTCCTGAACGTGCCTTCGGTCTTTTCGCAGGTGAATGACGATCTGGTCAGCTCCGCCTAACTCGGCGTCCAGAGCGGCCGGAACGGGATCGGGTTCCATGGTTTTCCGGGCTTCACGAACCGTGGCGACGTGATCCACGTTGACGCCGAGCTCGCAGGTTGAGGATGTTGGAAGGCCGGACATGGTGTTCTGTTGTGTTTCGTTGAAGGGGGAAGGCGGGAGACCTTCAGCGGACTAATCCAGCAGGTCAAGCATATGTTTCAGCTTTTCGGGAGAAATGATCGGGATACTTAATTCCCGTGCTTTTTCGTAGGCGGATGTATCTTCGTATTTCGATCCAATGACCACGTACGACGTATTGGTTGACACCTCCGATCCCACACGATGGCCGTTTTCTCGAATGTACTGTTTCAGAACGTTTTCATCCTGATTTCCGTGGAATCTTCCGGTCAGAACGAAGGTTCTGGACGATCCCGGCGTGAAATCTTCATTCCGGATATAATCGTTAGATTCAATCGGATTGTTCACCGGATTTTCCTGACTGATAATTTTTGCACGCGCGTATTCATCAAATAATCCAGTCACTTTGATTTCGCCTTTTTGAATTTTACGTCCCCCTTTGCCTGTATTAAACACCTCAAACGATTGTCCTATGAAGAGACCATCCGTTCGTCCGATATTAATAAACGCGGTGGACGTGCTTGCACTTGCCGAGAGAACCTGACCATCCACGGCGTCTTTCTCTGTTGCTTTTGTGGACCGTTCTTGATTTGCACGCAGACGCTCAAGATGGCGTTCAAGCTGAAAGGTTTCGCTCTTTTTTGCAATGAGTTCGTTCATTTGCTGATCCAGAACCTCACTCTTTTCCCGCTGCTTCTGAAAAAGATTTTTCTCCGCCTCTGCCCTGGTTTTCAGGAGGGTCTTACGCTTGTTCTGTATCTGATCAAGCAGGTTCTGCACCTGCTGCTTGTTGTTTTGGATTTCTGTATTTGATTCTTCAATTAAGGAGGACACCTGTGCCTGATCCCCGTACGCCGGTGTATACGAGAAATATTTCTCCTGCATCTGAGCGTTTTCCTCCCGAAGATTGCTGATTTCGTTTTGGAGCGTTTCCCGGATGCGGGAAAGTTCGGACAGAAGTTCACTGAGCGAGAGGCCTTCCTCCGAAATAGATCCGGACTGAAATCCCTCCGCATCGTCCGAAAACGACCAGGTGCGGTCATTTTCGTAGGAGGTTTGCAGGGTTCCCCCCTCGACGGGATCATCCTGAAGAACGGGACCGAGGGAGAGGGCAAGGTTCAGGTCATGACCCATTGCCTTCAGGCTTGTCACGGATTTTTTCGCGAGCTGTGACTGCTCGTAAAAAAACCGGTCGAGAAACTGTTTTGCCTGTGATGGATTATCGGTAACCCGTTGGATTTCCGTCGAAGAAAACCCGTGTTGCTTCATGATCTTTCGGGTTTTTTCAATAAGACGCCCTTCCTCTTCAAGCTGTGTAATTGAGGGGAACTGTTCAACTGAATGACGATCAACGGGCAACGCTTGATTCTCGTTCGAGTCGGCACGAAACACCTGATGTTTCCAGCCGAGTTCCTCCGATACCGCACGCAGACGCTCAAGGTTGTCGTTCAGGCTGCTTCGCTGATTCGAAATGGCCTGTTCACTGGTGGATAGTTGATTTCCCAGGTTCTCCTGCTGGGCGTATTCTACATACCCGAGGTAGCCGAACAGAGCGGTAATAATCAGGGAAATGCCCAGAACAATATAGGTGGTTTGGTCGGTTTTACGGGACATGTTACTGAATGAACTCCTGAATGTTTTCAAATTTAAGGAGGAGGAGACCGAGTTCCCGGGCACGGTTGTACCGATCGTTTCCCTCAAGATCCGTCCCGGTAATCACGAAATCAATCGTGGGGGAAAGGGATTCAGCGACCGTTGAACCGGAGGCCTTTATTTCCGACTCGATACCGTCACGATTCGTAAACGATCCGACAAGAGCAATTTTTCTGGGACCCTCCGTGTCAAAGAACGGGTTGTCAACGACGTCGTCCTCCAGAATCGGCCGACTGGAGCGTTGGACGGAAATGATTTTGCAGCGGGAATAATCGGAAAAGACCTCTTTCACTTTCAGCATGCCGACGAAGGTACGATCGTTGTTGTCCGCTGCGGAGTACACCCCGAACCGCTGACCCGCCTGGACGCGGTCCCGTGTTCCGATATCAATAAACGCCCAGTCCGACGTGTCGTCGGTACGTAAGACCCTGGCGTCGATTTCATCCATTTCAAAAAATTGCGCTTCGGGTGCTGGTTTTAATTGGTTTAGGTTGTTCTGCTTTTGACTCAGGGATTCGTTCAGTTTATCCAGCGTTTCCTGATGAGACTCTTTGGCGGAAGCGATTTCGTCTTCCACGGCGGAAACCGCTTCGGATCCGCTCTGTCGAGCCTCCTCTATTCGCTGGTTCAGCCGTTCCCGGGTGGTTTCCAGTTGAGCTATGTATGTGGGCGCCGGATGGTTATCGGAGATCTCTTCATAACTTTGTAAACGGGCCTGCTGGTGAGATAACCGTTTTTCCAGGTCCGCATTCTGAAGACGGAGCTCCCGGTGGTGCTTCGCAAGTCGGCGCACCTGCATTTCGAGTTGATTCAGCACATTACTCATAGAACCCTGTACGTCCGTGAGTTCTTCCCGGGAGGAGATGGCGTCGTTCCGCAGGGCAACCACATTTTCACTGGTAAGGGAGGTGCCCTGTTCGAGGCCAACCAGTTTCGAGAGGGCGGATTCGTAATTGTTCAGTTTTCTCGAGCGCTGCGTCAGTTTTTCCTGCTCTCGTTCAATCTGTTTGACCTGACGTTCGATGCGGTTATTCTGGATGAGAAAAACGATCCATGCCGTCAGTGCAACAAGGGAGGTGATAACGCTGATGAACATGCATATCTCTGCGATGGCGTAACCACTCTGGTTTGTCTTGCCAGTGGGTGTTTGTTGCATGAGGTATTTTATTCTCCGTAAATTAAAGCTGACCGGATTTCATTCCCATATGCCCTCTTCCGGGATTGGACGTAACCACGTGCACCGCTTTTTGAGTTCAAAAAATGCTTCATGGGAGCGGTTTTGGGATTATATTTACAACCTGCAATTAATTCAAATATCAATTTTCCACGATTTCTTCGTCCTCCTGCCCGGATGATTCTGAGATTTTTAACACCGGCGAGGCATTGTGTTCTGATCGTTTCATGCGTTGAAGCGCCAGGGGTAGTTCATCGAATGCGAACGCTTCCGTCTCCGTTTGAATCGGAATTTCCGCTGAGAGGTCGAGAAATGAACGGACGTCCCTACGAGTGCTTGCCGTGACGCTTCGAACGGTCCGTTCCCGGTATAAGTACTTCTGGTATTCCATTTCCGGAATAGGCGATAGGTAAATACCCGCGATTGCGAGCGTTCCACCCTGACGGAGCTGATCCAGCGCCTCCGGGACGAGAGACCCGGCCGGGGCGAACAGGATCGAACTGTTCATCTGTACTCCCGGGTCTTCTTCGGCCCGGCCCGTCCACACCGCGCCGAGTGATTCGGCAAGCTCCATGTGGTGTTTCGAACGGGTAAACACGTAGCATTCGCATCCCCTGTAACGTGCGGCTTGTATGACCATGGAAGCGGAGGAGCCAAAACCGTACAACCCCAGTCGATCACCGGACGAGGCTTCACTCAGTCGAAACGCCCGGAATCCGACTACGCCCCCGCACAGCAAGGGGGCGGCGGCCAGGGCGTCAAGTGAATCAGGGATGGGGTGAGCAAACGCTGCGGGAACGGTCATGTATTCAGCAAAGCCACCATTCCGATCGCATCCGGTGAACAGCGCGTTTCGACAGAGGTTTTCACGTTCGTTCCGGCAATCTTCACAGGTACCACACGTGTAGTACAGCCAGGGAACGCCGACCCGGTCCCCGGGTTTGTGCCGTTCGGTGTCGTGCGGGGTTTGCACGACTTCGCCAACCACCTGGTGACCGAGGATCAGGGGCAGGTCCCGGCTTTTTATATCCCCTTCAATCACGTGCAGGTCCGTGTGACAGATCCCACAGGTTCGCACCTTCAGCAGAATCTCATCGGTATCCGGTTCGGGTCGGTTGACCTGCTCCTTCCGAAGAAGGTCCGGTTTAAAGTTCCCTTTCCCGTGCAGTCTCCAGGCTTTCATAAAACCAGAGCACGTTATTCGTGTGAAAGCGAGCGGAATTATAACGTGTTTGAAGTTCAATAAAAAAACCGGCACCGGGAGAACCGGTGCCGGTTCAGATAATTGGAAGATCCAGTTATTCCCCCGTTTCAACGGGTGCCGCTACGAGGTTCCCCCATTCGGTCCAGGAACCGTCGTAGTTCTTGACCTCGTCGTAGCCGAGGATCTTCTTCAGGACGAACCAGGAGTGGGAGGAGCGCTCCCCGATCCGGCAATATGTGATGGTTTCATTGTCCGGTTCGATTCCGTGGCTCTCGTACAGTTCCTGAAGTTCCTCCTTCGATTTAAACGTCCCATCGTCGTTGATGGCGTTCTTCCAGGTAATATTGGAGGCACCCGGAACGTGGCCCCCTCGCTGACAGGTTTCATTCATTCCTTCCGGAGCGAGGACTTCACCGGTAAATTCCTTTTTGGACCGGACGTCCACCAGGCTCGGGTTTCCGGAATCGATCATCTCCTGCACGTCATCCCGGTACGCCCGGAGATCTTCGTCCGGCTCCTCGGCGGTGAAGTTGCCCGGGTCCGGATCAGGAACTTCGGACGTGATCGGTCGACCTTCCTCAAGCCACTTTTCCCGACCACCGTCCAGGAGGCTGGTGTTTTCGAATCCGTAGTAGTTGAACTGCCACAGGGCCCAGGCGGCGAACCAGTTGTAATTATCGCCGTAAAACACAACGTGATCGTCGTTGTTGATGCCCGCTTCTCGGACGAGTTCCTGAAATTCCTCCCGTTCGAGAAGGTCCCGTTCGACCTGATCCTGCAGCTGGGAGCGCCAGCTAAGGCCCACGGCCCCGGGAATGTGACTCTCGTCATAGGAAGACGTGTCCACATCGACCTCAAGAAGTTTGACGTCAGGATCGTCCAGGTGGTTCTCCACCCATTCGGTACTGACGATCGGATCTACGCTTTGTTGGTTGCTCATGGTGACTCCGTTGATAAATCAAGTAAAATGACGAAAGAAAACACAAAGAAGAAGCCAAAAGAACGTTGAGAAAAGATAGTTCGTGTTATGCGGATGTAGTACGAAACCTGAGAATCAAACTGAAAAACAGTTCGAAAACGATCCTCAGGTGATGGTTCACATATATATGTATGGATCCTGGAAGCTATTGTGTGGGTTTAACCCCACAACAACATATTGAATCCATACAGCAGCAGCGGGTACTGCCTGTCAGAAAGGGAGGGACCGGAGACGCAGCATCGGTGAGGGAACACAATTCAGTTGTGTATTCTGAGAGGTTCTGGATGACCATGGCGGACCGATGCTAACACAAAAATCCGGTAAAGAATCAGTAAAATTATACCGAAAAGAAAAAGATGTTTCAAGGTCTTCTGAATGGAGTGCAGTGGATGGTTCTTAGTTCATCGCTGAATCTAAGAACGTAACACCTCGAGTGAAATCTGAGACGGAACGATAGGTGACACACCAATCTGAACGCCTGTAAGGCGCGTCGCACAGGCAGGTCCTTTCGGATCAGATGGTGGGAGGTGGGAGGAACTGGTGATACGAAGCTAATGACGGAGAGGGGTTTAATGGGGCGGTGAAAACCGTTTCTATTGATCCGCTGGTAATTTTTTAAACACTGGATACAATGTGTTTCTTGCAGGAGGTGTTCCGCATAGCATTCTCGAACGAACATTTTGTTTTTGCAGAGGGAACCCATGGCAATTGAATCACGGTTGTCCGAGCAGGAGTATTTCTCGCCACCTCAGTCGTTCGTGGAACAGGCGAACTGTAACGATCCCGACGTGTACGACCGATTTGACAACGTTCCGGAGGGGTTCGAGGAGTACGCCGAGATGCTGGATTGGTTCAGTCCCTGGGACCAGGTACTGGATGATGAGAATCCGCCGTTCTACAGGTGGTTTACCGGGGGGACGTTAAATGCCTGTTACAATTGTGTGGACCGGCACCTGGAGCAATACCGTGACAAAACAGCTTTTCTGTGGGAGGGGGAGACCGGTGAGGTACGCCGCATGGCGTATCAGGACCTGTACCGGGAGGTGAATGAGATGGCAGCGCTGTTGCGGGACATCGGGGTCGAAGAAGATGATATTCTGACCATTCACCTGCCGATGGTGCCGGCTCTGCCGGTCACGATGCTGGCGGCGGCCCGGATCGGGGTTCCTCACAGCGTCGTGTTCGCCGGGTTCAGTGCGGATGCGCTCGCTCACAGATTGGACGACGCGGACAGCCACCATCTCGTGACCATTGATGGATACTATCGGCGGGGGGAGTTTCTGGATCACAAGAAGAAAGCGGATAAGGCCGTAGAACAGACCGATGTGGAGGTGGAGGACGTGCTGGTGTTTCAGCGACATGATGATCTCGCTGAGACCTGTGAAATCGAAACTGGCCGTGATCTACTGGTCGACGAGGCGATTTCCTCCTTCCACGGAGCCCGCGTGGAACCGGTCGAGCGGGATGCGGAGGACATCCTGTTTATAATGTATACGAGCGGCACGACCGGATCACCGAAAGCGCCCCAGCATCGGACCGGTGGATACCTGAGCTACGTGGCCGGGACGAGTAAATACCTGTTCGACATTCATCCCGAAGACACCTACTGGTGCATGGCCGACATCGGCTGGATCACGGGGCATTCGTACATCGTGTATGGACCGCTTGCCGTCGGGGCCACGTCCGTAATGTATGAAGGGGCTCCGGATTATCCGGACAAAGGAGTGACCTGGCGCATTGCCGAGGACTATGACGTAAATATTTTTCACACCTCACCTACTGCGGTTCGGATGTTCATGAAATGGGGCAAGGAATGGCCTGCGAAATATGATTTTGACTTCAAGCACATGACCTCCGTCGGAGAACCGATCCAGCCGGAGGCCTGGTTTTGGTACTACAAACACATCGGCCACGAGGATGCGGTTATCGTCGATACCTGGTGGCAGACGGAAACCGGCGGGGTCCTGTTGAGCAATCTGCCGGCACTTCAGGACATGAAGCCCGGTTCCGTCGGGAAACCGATGCCGGGTATTAGACCGGCCATCCTCGACGACGACGGAGAGGAAATTGAAGCCGGTTCGGGAAAGGCGGGAAACCTCGTGATTACGGAACCCTGGCCGGGCATGCTTCAGACCCTGTATAACGACGACGAGCGATTCATCGAGGAATACTGGTCGGATTTTTCCGACACGGACAGTGATGAATCGTCGGACTGGAACTACTACCCCGCTGACGGGGCCGTGCAATCGGAGGATGGATATTACCGGATTCTGGGTCGTCTCGATGACGTTATGAACGTGGCCGGTCACCGGCTGGGAACGATGGAACTTGAGAGTGCGGTGGCCGAGGTCAACGCGGTCTCGGAATCCGCGGTTGTTTCGAAGGACCATCCGGAGAAAGGCGAAGTGCCGACGGTGTATGCGACGCTTCGTGACGATGTGGATGTGCCGGGCGTCGAACTGCGGGAACGCATACAGGAAGCGGTGGAACGGGAAATCGGTCCGTTTGCGAGACCGGCCGGGATTTACGTTGTGGATGAACTTCCGAAAACAAGAAGCGGGAAGATCATGAGGCGAATTCTCAAGAACATCAGTAACGACGAGGACCTGGGAGACACCACAACGCTCAGAAACCCGGAGGTGCCGGAACAGATTCGGGAGCAGGTATCAAACGAGCGTTCGAAGTAGAACGTGCATTTGAGGAGTGAATTGATAGGTTAGGATCCGTCGAAGACGCGTGATTCCGCTTCAAGCTCGAAGGGGTCGCCCCAGGTGACGTCCCCACGTAGTTCTTCGATGGCGAACGGAAGATAGACGTTGGTGGCACTCCCGTCCCTGTACTCGAGATGGAACCGAATGGCGTCCGTTTCGTCTTCGGAATCCGGAAGTTTGACGCGGACCGGAGAGATCAGAGCGGACGCCTGAATTCGATCGTTCGACGCCATGTGTCTCAGGCCCGTATTCAGGTAATTTAATGCATCCGGGGGCGACGGAAACGTTTTTTCGGTTTCCGGTCCCACGTATTTGATCTCATTGTCCGGGGTCATCGCCGCGGCGAACGGAAGGAATTCGTCCTGTTTTTCCTGTACGCGTTTCTGGCCGATCGGAATGAGTTTATCCAGAAGCGCGTCGAACACAAGTTCCGACA
>CAYXQY010000005.1:31516-48822 GCA_964466525.1 uncultured Planctomycetia bacterium | reverse complement strand
CCGGACGCCATCACGCCCGTTACCGACCGGTTTACCCCGTCGATATGTAGTTTCTCGATAATGACGTTGTGAAGCGAGGTGTGAGGTTCGCGATCTGTTGAGAGCGACTGGATGACCGCCTCCTCCGCGCCGTCGTTTCGGAGCACCGTTCCGTAACCATCACCGGTAAGCACGATCCCGTGATGGTGGATCTCCAGGGATCGTTCGATGCGATAGACCCCACGGGGAAGGTATACCGTCCCGCCATCCTGCGCTCCCGCTCGATCAATCGCCCGCTGGATCCCCTCCGCGTCGGCCTGGTCGTCGTCGGGGACCGCGCCGTGTTCGGTCACGTCGATCCATCCACCGGGCGTCGTCGGTTCCGACTCCACAATCCCGTGTGAGAGAAGGATCGCCGTTATCAACAGCGCAGCGGATGGAACTGAAACGAATTCCTGTACTGCATCGACAGACGAAAACATCGTGTAACCTCCGTAATGGGAAACCATTTCACTACCTTTCTGCATTCACGTGACAGATCATTGCTGAAAATAGTAAGTGGTCAAAAATCCGTGGGGAAGAAATATTATTGTCTGCATTCGAAAGCAGGGATGCTTTCGTTCCCAGTATGCCACGAATTTTTGACCAGTTACTGAAAATACTATTCACACGAATAAACGATTCGTTCAAAACGATCCAGACACACTGTGATTGAAACCCCCCCCGATAACCCCGTTCAATCCGTTTCCGAATTCTCGTCCGAACCTCCTTGATCCGTGGACGACCTGTTCCGAACCGGTTTTTCTGCCGGGCGGTCATCCTCCTCCCTCTTCCTTCCCTCCTCCGGGGGCTCCTCAACCCCTGACGTTGATTCCGTAATTTGCACCGATCCGAGCCACGCGGACAGTGCGAACACCAGGTATAGCGCCTGACGACTCTGTGGACCCTGCAGCAAAATTTGCAGTCCGATTCCGATTCCTATGGCCGGCGCACCAATCAGAAACGTCCGGATTATCCGTTCGAAACCCGTTTCTTCGGGCAGCGGCCAGAACCGGGCGAACGTAACCCCCAGTGCCATGCCGAGCGCCACCACCACGACGATCTGTGTAACTGAAAGCGGATGGGGAAACGGCCATCCCCCAACCCACGAACCGCCCACGTAAAATAGCTCAAGGAGAAAGGCTACCCCGAACACGTTCCGAACCACCCCTGCGTTCAGCTCGGGATCCAGAACGTACAGAAGAACCGTCACCAGCCCAATTACAACTGTTGGCATCATGACCCTGCACCTGCTCCGTTTTCGCCGAAAGAACCCGTTTCACGGGAGAAATATTCCGTTCGCAAGAAACATGGAGACACCCTGAAACAGGAAGTTACTGTTTCTTCGCCGGGTACCGGACCCGGTTCCACTTCGCTTCGCCCGGGACGACAACCCGGAAACCCGTCGAACCAGCTGCGGCTTATCCCCCTTCGTTTTCCACCTCCGGTACGCGTACATCTTCAACGAGTTCACGTATATGTTCGGGCGGTTTCGAGGTCATTCGGGAAACCACGTACGACACGAGAAAGTTTATCACCATCCCGACAACACCGATACCCTGAGCGTTGATACCGATGAAATCCCTGTAATGAAGGATTCGCTCCTCCATACCGAACACGACGTGTGACCGCATAAGACCGATCATCACCACGGTAAAAACCAACCCCGAAAGAATCCCGGCAATCGCCCCTTCCTTGTTCATCCGTTTGTCGAATATGCCAAGAAGAATTACCGGAAACAGGCTCGCGGCGGCCAGCCCGAAGG
The DNA here is from genome assembly GCA_964466525.1 of uncultured Planctomycetia bacterium. Lineage (GTDB taxonomy): Bacteria > Planctomycetota > MHYJ01 > CAYXQY01 > CAYXQY01 > CAYXQY01. Next base: position 47,039 of record CAYXQY010000005.1, on the reverse strand, counting down.
CAAACGCCACGACTTCTCCGACAAACCCCGGCGGATAAATCCCAAAAATACCGGCAATAACGATTGCAACGAGAATCCATATTCGACCGACCAGCAACCGTCTTTGTTCCGTGGCGTCCGGCGCCAGAATCCGGTAATAGAGGTCGTGAGACACCGCACTGGACATCGCCAGTAGCAGTCCCGACGCCGTCGATAAGGCAGCCGCCAGACCCCCCGCGGCCACCAGCGCGATGATAAACGGAGCGAGGTTCGCCACCTCGGGTGTGGAAAGCACGATGATATCCCGGTCGAGCTTCACGAGTTCATTCCCCGGTTCACCGCCCGCCTTCCACTGCACGATTCCGTCGTTGTTTTTGTCGTCGATTTCCAGCAGGCCCGTGTCGGCCCATTTCGCAAACCATTCCTTCTCCCGTACATTCTCCACCGTTTCCCCGTTAATTTCGTTGATCAGGTTGTACTTCGCGAATATGGCAATCGCGGGAGCCGTCGTGTAAAGCAGAACAATGAACAGCAGGGCCCAGCCTGCGGAATACCTCGCCGCCCGTACCGACTTGACCGTGTAGAAACGAATAATCACGTGAGGAAGTCCGGCGGTCCCGACCATGAGCGCAAGCGTGACCGCGAAGACGTTCAGCATGGAAAAGTTCTGAAACGGCTTCACGTACTCGTTCATGCCCAGCTCCACCTGAACCCGGCTTAGCCGCATGGCGATGTCATCCATCACGAGTCCAACCTGAGGAACCGGGTTTCCGGTCAGCTTTGCCGAAATGGCCACAGCCGGAATGAGGTATGCCACGATAAAGATGGTGTACTGAACAACCTGCGTCCATGTAATCCCTTTCATGCCGCCCAGCACGGCAAAAAAGGCGACCACACCCATGCCGATGACCACCCCCCAGACAACCGGTACCTGAAGGTAGCGGCTGAACACGATACCTACCCCGCGCATCTGGCCGGCAACGTATGTAAGGGAGATAAACACCGTTGCAAGCGCCGCCACCGCACGGGCGGTGTCCGAATAGTATCGATCACCAATAAAATCGGGCACGGTGTATTTCCCGTACTTCCGGAGGTACGGAGCCAGAAGGAGGGCCAGCAATACGTACCCTCCCGTCCATCCAAGCAGGTAGACGGCCCCGTCGTACCCGAGAAAGGCGATCAGACCGGCCATGGATATAAACGAGGCCGCCGACATCCAGTCCGCCGCGATCGCCGCCCCGTTGGCAATCGAAGGAATCTCCTTGCCGGCTATAAAAAATTCACTGGTGTCCGAGACCCGGGTCCACAGCCCGATCCCGATATAGATCAGAAATGTAATGACAATCAGTGTGAGGGTGATCGCATCCACGCTCATCGTTGGTCCTCCCCCTGCTCCACATCCAGGGTTTCCTCTTCGTCCCGCAGAACGACTTCCTTCACGTCATATCGATCGTCGAGGGAATCCATCCTCCACGCGTAGAAAAAAATCAGCAGGACAAACAGAACCATCGTTCCCTGCTGAGCAAACCAGAACGATATCGGAAGTTCAAAAAAGTATATCGTGCTCAGAGGTTTCGCCAGAAACACGCACATCACGAAGGAAGATACCGCCCAGATCAGGAGCAATCCCGCGATTAACACCTTGTTCTTCAGCCAGTACTCCTCCTTCTTTTTTTGAGGATCCTCCGGGATGTCACCGGCCATGACCATTCACTGAATTGAACGCATCAATAAATAGTACGAGTTCAGCTTCTCAAATCAGAAAAAATCGGACGATCCTGGATGTACCTATGCCGAGAAAAACCATCGCTGATGAAGGATAGAACGGATTTGGTCCAGAAACCAGATGGATTTTCGAAAATGAGAGCTCACCGTGAGCTCTGCGGTATCAGACCGTGAAGCAAAAACCAAATTTAGGGGGCTTTTTTCGATTCAACCTTCACGGCGTACTTCCCTTTGAAACCCGACACCAATCGAGGTTTCATCGACGGGCCCCCGAATAGAACATCCGATGAGCCTTTTCTTAAAGCGTGCCACTTTTGCAGGTAGAACCTGAATAAATCGTTGAAACGAATATAAACTATATCTCTCACTATTTTTTCATCGTCAAAAAGCAAGATTTGCTTTAACGTTCCTTTCGAGTTTACGTTCCTCCGGATAACATCCGGCCCGAACTAAACTATACGCCATTACGCACGGATTCTGATGGGTACCGGGGTTTACCGGCAGACGAGGTTGTGGTTGGTCGGTTGGTGATTTTCGGGTATAAAGGGCCATCAATAAAAGGTCAGCGGAAAGATGCGGAAGGATATCGGACCAAATGAGAAGAAGAGATCTTCGGTTTACATGCCGTGAGAAAAAATTAACCCTCTATTGACGTTTATGATACATCCACAATCAATCTGGCATGTGACATATTCAACCAGCTAAAAAAAGCAGCCTGGACCAAACAAATAATCAGGGGTACCGAAAACGGTTGAAACCAATGCACTCCAATCCCAAGATACAGGAAACAAAGAAAATTGTTGATCTGACGTCATCGCGGATTCCTCGACACTGGTCGGAGGACGATGTACCGGGGTTCCATCCGCGAAGTCGATTACCGATACAATGAATCAGGAATAACACCTGAACTTCAAGAATTTACAACATATGTTAACGGTTCCCTTCCCCGAACACGTCAGGTGGAGAAGCGTGGCATGAAGTCCACCATTCCATCCCACAAGCGTATCCGTAAGCCCCGGCATGGTTTCCAGCCCCTGGAGGTCGTGATGTTCTCCCTGCTTCTGGCGCTGGTGACGCTCGGCTCACCCGACGACCCGGAGCGGGAGAAGGACGGGAACGGGCCTCCGAACCCGGAGAAGCGCATGCTCAGCAACTTCGAGGGCAACAAAGCGATGCAGGGCTGGCGTTCGGAAAACGGCTCCGACCGTGACGACATCCGCCTTAAGCTCTCCACCGATCGGGCGAGCGAGGGGGAACACAGTCTTGCCCTCCGGTACGGGGAGGAGGGCTGGCGTGTCGCCCGACTCGACCTCGCCGAGCACGGCACGACCGACTGGCGCGGCTGGGGCGAGCTGGTATTTGACCTGTACGTGGACGGACCGGAGGTACCCTACCTGCGGGTGGTGTTGCAGAGTGAGACGGGTCGCGTGGTGCGGACGGTGCTGCGCGACATCCCGAGCGGACGATGGCTTCGCTGCACTCTCCCGCTGCGCAGACCATCGAAAAACGGGCCCTACGTCGGCGAAGGATTTGAGGAAACGGCCCCGGAACGTATGAGTCACCTCCGGCTGCTCGCCCATAAAAACCACCCGTTCGAGCGACTGACAACAATCCACGTCGACAACGTGCGTCTGCTGAACCACACGCCGCGCGACATAAAAACGTTGCGTGATCGGGCGGCGGCACTGCTGAAACTTGAAACCCTGAGTAAAACGGACAGGCGAGGGGTACGGAAGTTGCAAACACAGGCGAAGCGATTGATGAAACGACCGACCAGCACACCCAGGAAACGGGAACGTCGCGACCATCGGCTTCGTGAGTTACGGAAGAAGATGACGCCAATCGCCCGAGATACAATCGCGCACAGGGCGAGGGCCGACGTAGCGGCGACGGCGGAGGCCCTGCGGGAGACCGGCCTCGTCCAGCTCCCCTCGGACCCGCTGACCCCGCTGAAACCCGCAGGGGCAAGCACCGGTGACACCGATCTTGAACAGCTCGCTTTACAGCGCGCCCGGCAGCTTAGTGAACGAGCGGCGGATCGTATGATCACAAAGCGGTCAATCGATCGGCGGTTCGGGGACTCGGACTTCGCGATCGGGCTACCTGCCACGCCGACGGCGCTGCGCGACACACCCTACGCCGGGGAAGTCGGCCGGTCGGTCACACTGCGTACCGCGGGCCGGGAGACGGAGCCGTTTCAGTTCGTGGTGCTGCCGAAGGGAACGGCGCTGAAGAACGTCCGAGTGGAGGCGAAGGCGCTGGAGGGACCGGCAACAATTGACGCAGATCACATTGAGGTCGCACCGATGGGCTGGCACAAGCGGCCGAACGTTCCGGGGTGGATGGCGGACATGCTGCGCCCGGATATCGAAGCGTTCGACGTCGCCGCCGATCGCCATCAACCGGTTTGGGTCAACGTGCGCGTCCCGCCGGAAACGCCGGCCGGCTCGTACCGAGGTACGATCACCATCCGTGCAGAAAACGCCGAGACCGAGCGGATCGAGGTCAACCTGACGGTCTGGCCGTTCACGCTCCCGGAGCACCCGAAGATGGGGACGGCTACGAACTGCCCGCCGGCGGAATTTGGCCAACCAAATCACGAGGCGTTCGCCCGCATGATCACCTCCCATCGCTGGAACCCGTTCCAGCTCTACCTCTGGCCGGAACCGCAGCCACTGGAGTGGATGCGGCGCCAGACGGAGATGGGCGCGACCACGCACAACCTGCTCCGGATCAGCCGCCACGCCGCGAGCTTCGAGAAGGGCCCGAACGGCAAACTTCGCGTCACGAATAAAAAACTATTCTTCAATCGGCTCGACCCGATCGTGAAACAGATTCGGGAGCAGGCACCGGGATTCATGGACCGCGTGCTGGTCTACGGCTTCGACGAACCCCCGCCGTCTCAGGTACAGGCAATGGACGACCTGTACGGCGACCTCAAGCGGCGATACCCGGGCCTGCGAACGATGTTCGCCGACCTCTACGGCACGTGGGATAAGCTACCGGAGCTACCGGAGAACGTGGACGTGTGGGCGTCGGTGGCCAGCCAGCTCACCCCCGGCGCGGTCGAGCGGCTCCAGAACGCGGGCATGGAGGTGTGGTGGTACAACATGTACTCGAAGGAGGACGACCCCGTTGGGCTTCGTGTACAGTTCTGGTCCACGTTCAAGGACGGTTTGGACGGAATGCTGTTTTACGCGCTGGATGCCGGCGGTACGGGTCCACGCGGTCGGTACGAGCCCTGGCCCATGTCGCTGACACCGCGAACGGATCGGACAGACGCCGGCGTGCTACGCCGCAGCAAAGCCGGCACCCCGATCAGCACCACCGCCTTCGAGTACTGGCGGGAGGGCATGGAGGACCTGGCCTACCTGGAGACGCTGAGGCCGCTGCGCGATCGGCTGGCGTCCCGGACCGAACCGGGCGAGCGAACAAAGACTCAACGAAACCTGCTCCACCGGGCCGACCGCTTGCTCGACGTACCCGGGTACATCACCGCGGGACTGATGGACCAGCGGACGGACGAGGTGGACGAGATGGTCGTCGAAACGACCGGGCATACCGACGACATGGCCGTCATCCTCCATGCCCGTCGCGAGATCGCTTCCCTGATCTCGCAAATTAAACGCGAACTACGCTGAGCCCAATGTAAGCCCCATGCGCCTTACGTCCCTTCCGCAGCCACGTATCCCGACGCGGCGTGATTCCACTTTTACCGGTTCTTCCATTGGGTTCCCCGGGCGCTTCGGCCCGGCAGATGAGTCGGATAACGACCGCTCTTGCCGTGGAGAGTGACGCCACCGTCGCATACGCTTGACCCGTTCTGTCCGGTCAAACCGTTCGGCGATGGAAGCGTATACCATGAACGTGTTTACGAGGTGCAGACGATCGGGGGGCTCAAGCGCGGGGAACAGTCCCTATCCGACAGCGGGTTCGGCCCGGCGAGGGCGTGAGGTAAAAAAAAAAGAGAGATATCCCCTTCGTTCCCTGGACAGGAAGCCCGCTTTTAAAAATAAGATGTACCTGGAAATTATTCCGTTCGAACATGAACCTGTTCGTCGAGGGCCGACTGTAAACGATCGTCGTCCGGGTACCCATGGCCGAGGTGCTGACGGAACCCCTCCGCATATTCGGCGTTGCATTCGTCACCGTACGACGCCGCGAACGATTTCATCTCCTCGATGTATTGGTCCATGCCATGTTGTTCCCGTAGCCATTCACGCTGAGATTCGTGACACGCAAGCATGTCCGCTTTTGTTTCCATCCAACCATCGATTTCCACGTAGAAATGGGGTGGGATGCGGTCGCCCATGGCATCCACTCCTTCGACCGGGTCCGCGTAATAGAGGGCCGGAATGTCCTGCATTGGTTCCGCAGGAGGGACCGCTTTGGTTTTGTATAGTGGAGCTGTGGCTGAAAACGCGGCGCTGCGCGCAAGCTGAGCGGTCTGTTCATGGTCCAGAAGATAATCGACGGGCGAATGCGTGAGGATCACGTCCGGGTCAAATGATCGAACCAGTTCCACGACCTTCCTCAGGTTTTCGCTGTTCAGGAACACTTCTAAATCCTGAAACCCGGCGCAGAAGGTCTGAGCATCCACGTATTCCGCGGCGTCCTGGAGTTCCTGGTACCTCTTGCGAACGATTTCCTCTTTTGTGTGCTGAACGGAACCACAGTCGCCTGCCGTCATGGTGGCAATTCCCACTTCCCAGTCTTTGTCGTGCAGCTGCAGGAGGGTCCCCCCGGTGAGGATCTCGGCGTCATCGGGGTGTGCCATGACCGTCATAACGCGCCCGGCGCTTTCGGAGCTCATCAGTTTGATTCGGCCTCCAGTGGACCGGCAAGCGCTCGAGTGAAGAAAAGGACGCCGGGCATCCGTGGCATCCAGGTGGAAGGGATGTGACGGGTCGTTTCGTGTCGAAGTGTGACCCACAGCGAAAGACCCTGCCATTGCATCCCTCGTCCGAATTCACCATCCGCCCCACCAATCGCGTAATCCGCTCGGGTAAAAAGACCGGGGCCGATGGTGTTCGCGTAGGCGGGAACCTGAGTCGTGCGGCTTTTGAAGCTGGTGAGTGCGTTCTGTTCAATGGTGAGTGGATGCAGCTCGGCACCAATCCGGTAATCCTGCTGCTTCCATTCCTCGTCGGATGCAAACTCCTTCCCGAAATGAGGTTCCCAGAACGCAATGTGACAGACACGTCCGATTCCGTAAACGACAACCAGTTTCCCCCCGTCGTCTTTAATTCGGTCAATTCGTTCCGCGTATTTGGGCAAGTTTTCCCGGGTCCCGTAATTTCGCTGTGACGGCGGGACCGTGCGGTCGCCGAGCGGATCGTAAAAATTGGAAATAATGGCGTTTTGAAACGATCCTTTTTTCGTTCGGGAAACGGTGTTTCCGTCGGCATCACTCCACTCGTCCATGAGAAAAGTGGACACGTGATCACAGGTCACGTCCCATTCCTCCATAAAATACCGACACCATTTATACATCCCCATCGGCCCGACCGGCAGGATAAGGGCCAGTTCCCGATTTGCTTCCTGTTCCTCCTGGATCACCCTCGCCAGCTCGTGTCCCATCATCACGTTAAAGTCGGAGACTGAATCGGCCTGGCGAATGGAGAAATCGTCGTGCCAGGTGGACTGCCGTTCAAATATATCCTCCGGGTCGTTCGAAACACATGCTTCCCACTTTTCAAGGTCCCAGGCGTCGGGAAGTAGCGAATCGACGGGAGAACCGTCAATGGTCGAAATTAAATCGATATTATTTTTCTCTGTCATGATGACTCAAGAAATTGTAAAAAAAGAAAAAAAGTCATTTGTAGTCATTCATTGTGGAAACGAACAAACTCCGAATTTCGTTTGGGGTAAGGGCTCGACTGTAAATGGCTAGTCCACCCATCCTGCCGTCGAACCCCGACTTGTGCTCGGGGGTCCCATCAGGGTAATTCGGCCACTGCGGGATGCCCCGCTGTGCAACGGTAAAGTCCGATCCCTCCTCTCCCGCGTCCAGAATGCCTTTCTCGAATGGGAACGGATTGTAATTCCCATTCTGATCAAGTACTCCGTTCACGTATACCTTGATGGTTGTTCCGTCGTAAGTATGTGCGATCATGTACCATCTGTTTTTCTCAAGGAGGATGTCACCCGTTGCGTAGGAAAAACTGAACGGGCGCTCGGGTGTTGCTCCCCCTACGTCCGAAACATAGGCCATGGCCGGGTGTTCGGTGGGGTCCCGTCGATACGTCGTGTAATCCGTCTGCCATTTTCCACTGATAAAGGTGGCGTACTGTCGTTTCCCCATCTTTTCGTTCCACATGCCCGCGATAAATTGCCAGGGTCGATCAGACGTTCGTTTCACCCATGAAACCATGGACAGCGTCGCGTCTTTTCCATGAATATCAAGACCCGGAACGTGTTCCCGTTTCGCCCGAAACCACTGTCCCCAGTCAAAAGACGCGCTGTATGGTCCGAAGATGCCATCTTCCGCTCGATCAATAGGACCATTCATCTCCTTGAGGCGATACTCGTATTTTCCCGTGGAAACACGATCTTCTCCGGCCTGCTCCTGAAAATCCCAGAAAGTAAGCAGTCCCGGGAGGTCCTCGGGTTTCTTTGGTTCCACGTCGTCCGTTTCATCTTCGACAAATGTTTTTCTATGCACTCGTGCTGGATGCTCGTGGTCCTTTTCCATTTTCTGCGGCAGACGAAACACTTTGCCGTCACGGGAGGAAAAATACAGCCGGGATTCGGAAGGTTTCCGGGGATCACCATCCGCCCAGAAGGCGTAAAATTCGGAATGGGCATGCTCGGGACGGCGCACGTAGGTATGGTTGAACGTACTATTTTGGGTAATCTGTTCGGACAGGCTCCACTCCCGTTCCCGGCTACCCCAGACACGACCGATCCACATGGCCACTTCTCCACCGGGATTGTATTTCTGCGGCCCCGGTTCCACCGGTGCAATCACGCGCCAACCGTCCTCCTCGACATGAAGCGTGCCCATATCATAGTTGTTGTCGGACGAGAATAACTTCTGTATGTTCCACTTCTTTCCGTTCCAGTGCGCAACGCGCCAGGTCCGCGGACCATCATCCGGACCGGAACGGTATCCCTTGCTGGTAACGTAAAGAATGATGGGACGTCCCTTTTCGTCGAACTGTATGTCTTTGAGATAGACCAGCAGGTTTTCGCTGCTGTAATCATGGACCAGGGCCGGATTGTTTTTTTTCGTCACCGGCACCTCCACCGTGGTTCCATCGGCGGTCTGCCAGGTTTCCCCGTACGTTGACTGACTGACTCCTCCTGTCTCAAGATAGTACAAATTGGTTCGATAATTCACTCCGGAACGTTCTTCCGGTTTCGACGGGTGCATGTTGAACGCCGTCCCTGCTTTCGGAACGGACGTGTTGGAACGACGTATGTTGGTGGCTGTGCTAACCTGGTAACTGCCCTGGCCGAGCATGGAGAGCCGCTGCCACCGGGACCAGGACCGTCCGTCTTTGCTTGTAATAAAAGCAATGGTCCGGCCGGTTGGATAGTTGTATCGGGTCACAAATGCTGAAAACCCCTGGTTCTTCAGGTGCCAGGGCTGGAAGTAGGAGAAATTGGTGAATGGCGCTATGTTTTCTCCTTCCTTCGTTGTGGCCCGGACAAGTTCAAACTGTCCAATGCTGTACGGTTCGGTACTCCGATGGATGTACGATGGGCGAGCACGACCGTGGGCCGTGGAGAAGATCCAGATGTATCCATCGTCGTCGATTGAAATGACGGGATTGTCGTGCATGTCCCTGGTTCTCTTGTCCATAACAATTGTGGGACGCGTCACCTGCCGGTTTTCGTGATCATAATAGGAGACCATGTGCAGCAGGACCCCCGGTGTCTCCGCCATCCGTTCGCCCATTTTGGTCAGGTCATATCGCTCGTGACTGCCATGCCGAGTTCCGCCGAAGGTAAAGAAGGTTTTGTTCACCTCCTCGCTGTACACGGCGAACGGTCGGTGCTTGGCCGTGTATGTTGCGAGTCCACCACTGTATTTATATCGATACTCGTTATCGAGCGGTTGATTCATGTACCAGAGGCCGTTGAACCCCTCCGCTTTTTCGTTCAGCGTCACGTCCTCGACCTTCTCATCGTAGGCGTTGAAGGTTGTGGAGTTGGCGTCCGGCGTTTTTCGTTTCTGATCTTTCGTTTTGCCATCCGACGTATTGTCTCCCGGATCCGGTTGCGCCTGAGTGCTGCCAGGGTGTATCAGAAACAGCCCGATCAGAAACAGAACAACAGAGAAAAAAATTCTGTATTTGGGATGGTGGATCATGCAAGCAAACCTTTTAAAAAAAGGAGTACGGTCAGTTTGTTTATGATTCCAGCGGCATCTCGGATATCTGAACCGGCTTGCCTTCTTCCGCGGATCGGTTGGCGGCGAAAATCACACGGTGACTTTCAAATGCAGTTTCAAAGTCCGTCAGGGGCATTGGTTCCTGTTTTTTCAGGCTCTCGAAAAACGCCTGAAATTGAGGAAGGTACGGATGATCCTCCACTTCGCCGGAGTCCACAAGAGGGGTTTCGAACGTACTCCAGCCCTCCTTGTTGAGCCCGTCGATGTTTTCCGTGTAGAATTTATTGTCGAGAATGCTTCCTTCGCTTCCGACCAGGTGCATGTGAAAATAATAGGGCTGATAACAGTCAATACAGGAGGTCACCTTCCCGATCCGTCCGTCTTCAAACCGAAGAATGGTCACGGACGTCGTGTCGTACTCGTACGGTTCGAATTCGTCAGCCTCGGAGTCGGTACTGTACGACGTGACCTCTTCAACGGTTCCGTCCATATACGACAGCAGTAAATCGAGGGCGTGGCAGCCGGCGGTCAGCAAGCTGCTCCCGCCTCCTTCTTTCTTCACGTTCCACGAATACTGATCCACCCAGGGTCCGATTCCGTGATAGTAGTCGACTTCGGCAAAATGCACGTCACCCAGCAAATCTTCCTGTATTGCGGATCGAAGCGTGGACGCCTGCTCGCTGAATTCGACTTCAAAACACACGCAAACGCTGGCATTGTTTTCCCGTACCGCGTTTCGTACGCGCAGTAAATCGTCGTACGTTAATGCAATCGGTTTTTCCAGTATAAGGTCCTTTCCCGCCCGAACCGCCTGTACTGCCTGTTCCGCGTGGAACTGGCTGGGAGAACAGATATCGATGACGTCAATGGACGCATCCGACAGCATCTCCTCAAGGGATGAATACGGTTCGATCGGAATACCATACTCCGATTTTAGCCCATCCCTGGAGAGGGATCGACGGGAGGAAGCAGCGGTAACCCGTGCTCCGTCGATTGATTTGATCGTGTCAATGTGTGCCCCCGCAGCCCAGCCGAGTCCGTGGACGCCGATGTTAAATTCAGTCATGGCAAAGATTTTGAATCCCAAACAAAATTGAATCGCTTGTTGGAGTTTGCATTTTATTCACGCATTTCGCCCTATTCAAGTTACAGTTTCACACTGGTGTCACCGGAAAAAGCGAAGGTCGGTTCGACGGGATGCATAGTAGCTGACGGCAGCTGGTCCTGCGTTGAACGATACCCTGAATATGCTCCTGTTCAGTCGTACGGAGACATTGATGATGTTCGAATCCATCATTCCTAAACACGCTAACGAAGAAGGTTTTATAGTCGGGACAAAAGCCTTTTAACCGCAGAAAAGGAATTTGAAAGTATGAAGGCAATATGAAAGGTTGAATCAGTTATTGTTGTAGTTGAATTGAGCCGTGGCTCTGGTATCTTTGTCCGCGACCAGACGCACCCAGTGTGCCGAATACCCGCCGGGGAACGAGTACTGTTTTTCCTCCCCGGCAGCCACGGTCAAGGACTTGAACCGATGCCATGTATCGTCCCCCCTTACGTCGACTTCCACGTGAAATGTCACGGCCGAATCGTTCTGGTGAGATAAAACGAGCAATTTCTGATCAAAACCATACATCAGGTATGGATCAGAGGGTGATCCAGCCGTGACCTTTGTATTTTTCCAGGGACCTCCTACGCCCCATGGTTCAGGAAATGACCAGAGGTCATCCACGCTCCCGATCCAGAGTGCCCCTGCGCCACCGGTGGCGTTGATGTAATGTTTTTTTTCGGGAGACACCCCCTTGCGGACTCCGCTCATGACAAGAAATCCCCGCCACGAACCATAATCGTATATCCTCCTGTTATGGGTCGCAATCGGTCTTACTCGTCGAAAGTTTACACCCCGTAATGGATGGGGATTTTTGAATTGATAGGGTAGTTCATAGAACGTACCATGCACGTTCAGAAGACCTCGTTCGGTCACGACCTCTCGCATCATCCTGGGCCATCCGGCGGCGGTTGGTGAATCGTACGATGTACTGGTTTTCGGCAGTCGAAACCGGTTTCCTTCGCCGTCTATAATGATTACGGACGCTTGATCCACATCAAAATACGGTTCAGTTTCGGCGTAGTCTCTAAGCCACGCCTCAGCTTTTTTATTTTCTTTCCGTTCAAGTTGTAGATCACCCTGCATTTCGTAGTATCCTTTTTGCACAATCTCACCCTGCTCATTTACTTCATCAAGTGTGGAATGAAACTCCATCACCTCAAGGTTCTTAGCCTGTCCTCGAGCTCGAATCAATCCGATCGTGTGAGCAACCTGGCGATCGGCGCGGGCCAGCCCCTCAAACACGGATCGGTCCGTCGAACGTTCACCCGACCGCAGATGAAAGTATGCCGTCATATCTTTGATGTTTTGGTTTGACACAACCCGCAGCCACTCCCAATCAGAACGGTCCGGTAGCAATTTATACGTGTATCCTTCTGCCGGAATCTTCACTGTTTTCCATGATTCCCAGTTTGCCTTTCCCGTTGAATCCACTTCAAGAGTAACCGTTACCGGCTCCCCAGATTCATGAGAAAGATGCAGTGTCCGATCAGCGTATCCCCTGATAAAAAACGGTTCAGAAGTTTCTCCCGACGACATGTTGTCATGAACGAGAGGACCACCAAAACCAGCCGGTGTCCCACCGTAGTTCTGTAATTTTTTCCTGTCGGTGAAAACGAAATTCGATTGCGCCATACCAGGAATTGGATTGGCGTTGTCGTCCAGATCGTTACAGGCAAGAACGATCTGTTCCTGCCACCCTGTAAAATCCACCACCATTTTCAGGTGACGGGCGATGGGTCGTATCCCCCCCAAATTATCCGCCGAGATATCGGATGGAAACTTGAAAAATGTGCCATGCATGTCCATCAAATACGTGCCGTCATTGAATCCGACATCTCGAATCCGGGGCCACTCCGTGTACCAGCCGTGGTCGGCATCATACGTATAACTGGATTTCGGCAGGCGTACTCGTTTCCACCGATCCGAATCCGCCTCGCGGATATTCAGAAGTACTGATTTGTGATCCCAGCCAATTGACCATACTGATGAATCGCTGTGTGGAGCACCATGGATCCCACCAGGACTGGTAATGTCCGTGTATCTGTTCCGATCGACAATTGTCCAGTCCTGCGAATCCCCCCCATCTCCGCTGCCGTCCCATTCGGCCAGAACACCTCCTGCTCCATTATTGGACACGATAAAATAGTCCTGTCCGGTGTATGCACCTTTTCCATGATCGCCCGGGAGTAAATCGTCGCCTCCGAAGTTTCGATCCGTATGCAGCTTTTCAACCTTGAGTGATTTTGGATCTATCCGATATAACCCTTCCTCCATCGTATATAGAAGAACGTGTGATTTATCTGCGGGATCCGGTGCTATCCCGGTCCATCGACCGCCGGCCTTCTGCAGGGAAACCGTTCGTACAGTTCGCCGATCATCTATAAAATACGGGCCGATGATTAATTGGTTCGTGGGATCATGAATCATGCGACTTGCATGTGTCCCTCCGATGCTTTCCGGCCGACGAATTATATTACCGGTGGGGGTAATCTCATGTAGCCAATCATTCCCCCCTCTGGGACTGTGCGGGGGGTATGTGATGGCCCAAAGCCGATCCTTCCAGTTCGCAACTGCCCCTATGCCGGCTTCACGTCCTCCATTATATACAGCAAGATGCGGATAAATTCCGCTGATCGGATCCGGTCCATGTTCGGAGAATTTATGATCTCCAGCATATCCGGTATTGGCGGAGCATAGAACGGCAAACAGGGAAATATAAATTAAAATTGTCGTTTGAAAAGATTGGTATATTCGAACCTTCATCGATTAAAGAGTGAAATCCGGGTGGTCAAGATATACGAGCGAAGGACTCTATCAGTTATACCTGCCGGAGTAAAGTTTCGACATTCCAATGACGCTCTTACCGACAATTTTACATTTCCCGGCCTTCCTCTCAGTCGTTCATCTTTCAGTCAACAAACAAATCCGATTCGATTGTACGGCTTTCCAACGGCCGCTGTACGAACTACAAACAACGCCCACTCATCTCAGGTAAGCTTTGAGTATCATTCCTCCGGTCAACTCGTTCATCCTTGTATCGATCCACTGCTATCCGAAGCAGTTCTGTCCCTGGAACCCCCGTCCTCTCCAGAACCGGGATTCAAGAAAAAGATCCTCGTCCGTATTACTTCTTCTGTTTCATCAGAAATGATTGGAGGTCGTCAAGGTGGTCCGTGGCAATCATGTCCACGTCATATGTAATTAACTTTTGCCAGAGTTGCGGTGTTTCCGGCGTATGCCAGAACCGAATCATTCGTCCGTTTTCGTGGGCAAGACGGACAATTTTTTCGAGTTTCTCTTCTTCTTCATCCGGCATTTCCCCCGTGCCGTCCCAGCTGAAATACGACCCCCAGTGATCGCTGATCCACGGCATGAACCATGCGGGCGCGTCGCTTTCGAGATCACTCAGCCGACCGTCCACGCCGGCATACACGGGGTCCTGTTTTCGCATCAGTGACTTTGGCCGGTTCCCGCTAATCACAACACGGACCGGTCCCGGATCCAGTTCACCATCTCGCACCACGGCGAGCATTTCCCGGTATTGTTTCAATTTTTCGAGCAGGTGAGGCCAGGTCGTTTTCCCGTCACTTTTGAGGTCGAGCATGAGCCAGAACTGACGATTGCTGTCCGGGTATACGCCATCAAATTTTTTCACCCGCTTCATCAGGGGGTCAAGGTAAAGGGACTCAAGAGTCCGGTCCATGTCAATACCGGACGACGTGTGTGCAACGGCCAGCCGATCCTCTCGAAGAAACAGGTCCGCCTCAACAAAGAGAAATCCACGGTCCAGTGCACTGAACAGGGGACGGCTGTGATGATAGTCATTGTGTGCAAATGCTCGTGGTAGCACCTCGACCTCCGACGGGTTTTTCCTGGAGCTGAATTTTCGTTCGTTTTCTCCGGCATACCCGATCTGTGTGAATACCATGAAAGAAAGTACGAGGCCCCCTCCAATTGCAAAAAGATCCGTACCCGGCCCGTAAATCGAAACAAGGTTATTCACTGGGTTCCTCATGCTGAGAAACATACAGTTTGTAGATCGAAAACGTCCTTTTCTTTCCGTTCATATTGTAAGATAAATTCGTTATCATTTTAGTTCGAATGGCCTCGACCGGTTCCTGTTTCTCAACGTAGCTCGGACGGGCGTCAATTCATCCGAATTTCTTTTACCACTAAAACTGACAACGACATCCGACGTCTGGATCTTATCAATTTACCGTGAGCCTGCCCCCCCCCAGAATCTCCGGTTCTTCCGAAAATAAACCCTGACTTCTAATGCCCCTTCTTTCCTGATCCTGCTGACCGTCACTCATTTGGCCTCATTTCACAGATTTCGCAATGAGAACCATTCCCACTCTTGCAATTGTCCT